>JBJOQV010000156.1:0-2799 GCA_046049785.1 Pseudomonadota bacterium | reverse complement strand
CGTTTTTGCCTCAAAAGCCGCATGAAAACTGCGCTTCTTCATTTGTTTGCGGCCTGGCACAAATTTATCCCCTCCCCTGCGGGCAGGGGAGGGTTAGGGTGGGGTTCCCTGTATCAGCTTTGTCGTCTCAGGTTTAGAACCCCCTCCCAACCTCCACCGCGCGGCTTGCAAGCCGCTTGGAAGGTTTGCGGCGCAAAGCAGTGCTTTGCGAAACCCCGCAAACTTCCCCCTGCCGGCAGGGGGAGGGGTTCACGCGCTGCGCTATGAAGCCCATCTCCGCCCGCACACTCGCGCTCGCACACATCGCCCAGCACAAAGGCGGCTTTGTGGCCAACGCGGCGCTGCTGGCGCTGGCGGTGGCCTCCATCATTTTTCTCGCGGTAGCGCTGGATGCAATGGAAACACGCGCCACGCGCGATGCGCAGGGTGTGGATTTAGTGGTGGGCGGCAAGGGCAGCCCGCTGCAAAGCGTGCTCGCGTCGCTGTATCACATCGATATTCCCCCAGCCAACATTCCCAAAAAAGAGGCCGATGCGCTGGCCAAGCATCCGATGGTGTCCAAGGCCGTGCCGGTGAGCCTGGGCGACAGTTTTCGCGGCTACCGCATCGTCGGCACCACGCCGCAGATGCTGGACTTGTACGACGCAAAAGTCGCCCAAGGCGCGCCGTTTCAACAAGCGATGACAGCCGTGATCGGCGCTGAAGCCGCCGCGCGCACCGGGCTGGCGATGGGCAGCTCGTTTGAAGGCACGCACGGTCTGGCGGAAGGCGGCGCGGTACACAAGGGTGATGTGTACACGGTTACCGGCATTCTCGCGCCCACCGGCAGCGTGCTGGACCGCTTGATTCTCACGCCGCTGGAATCGGTCTGGCTGGTGCACGAAGGCGAAGTGGCGGACGAAGAAGAACGCAAGTTGCTCGAAGCAGAGCGTGAGATCACCGCGCTCTTGATCAAATACAAAAGCCCGATTGCCGCCGCCACGCTGCCGCGCGCCATCAACGCCAGCGACAAGCTGCAGGCGGCCAGCCCCGCGTTTGAATCCGCGCGGCTGCTGAATCTGGTCGCGCCCGCGGTGCTGCTGATGCAGGCGTTTGCCGCGCTCTTGTTTGTCGCCGCGCTGGTCAGCATCGGGCTTGCCACCGTCGTGAGCCTGCGCGAGCGGCGCATGGACGCCGCCGTGCTGCGCATGATGGGCTTATCGCAGCCGCGGCTGTTCCTGCAGTTTTTGCTGGAGGCGCTGCTGCTTGGCATTGCCGGCGCGCTGCTGGGCGTGCTCGCAGCCTGGCTCGTGCTCGCCGGCACGCAGCACTGGCTGGCCACCGGGCCAAAGGTGTTGATGCCGGAGCTGACGCAAGTTTCCATCAACTGGCTGCTCGCACTCGTGGCCGTGGTGGTCGCGATTGTGGCAGCGCTGTTTCCCGCCTGGCGCGCCGCCGCCACGCAGCCGGCGCAGATGCTGGCAACACGGTAAAAGCGCGCTAAATTTTTTTGACGAAGGAGCTACCCATGAACCGCACATCCAAACTACTCGCCGCAGGTTTGCTCGCCGCATTTGCCCTGGGCGCGCAAGCGCAATCCGCACCCAAGCCCAAGGACGACAAAGAAATGGGGCACAAAAAAGAAACCGTCGCCCAGCACCGCGCCATGGCCAAGGCGCATGAAGACGCGGCCAAATGCCTGGAGTCCGGCAAGGAAGAAAAAGCCTGTCACGAGCAGTTGCAAAAGGACTGCAAGGGCATTGGCATCGGCAAGTACTGCGGGATGCGGCATTCGCACTGAGTTTTTGATGCCTCTACGCAATATCCACGCGCCTTTTGAGCCATTTTTGCCTGAAAACCCGCATGGATATTGCGTAGAGCACTTTGGCGGCAAGGGTAATTCCGTCCATCGCTGCTTTGCGCGGCGGCACTACACTTAGGGCATCGCGCTTGAGCTACAACCGCGGGCGCTCCGTTTGAATCTGCAGGTGATGTGATGAAAAAAAAGCTGTTTCTTGCTGCGGCAATGCTGTTCACCGGCAGCGCATTTGCGCAACTCGCCAATCCACTCGGTCCCGCGGGCGGCGCGCCCAGCCACGGCGCTGGCCCGGCGTTTCCCGGCCAGCAGATGGCGATTCCGGATGTGAAGGGCGCGGTGTCGTGGGATTTGCTGGCCAAGGTTAAGCCGGTGAAGAGCAAAGAGCGCATCCTGCCGGAGTTTGACAAAGCCGTGCTGAGCCTGAACAAGCGCGATGTGAAGCTGGCCGGCTTCATGATGCCGCTGTCGCCCGGCGACAAGCAGGTACATTTTCTGGTGACGGTGACGCCGCAGACCTGCAACTTCTGCCTGCCCGCCGGGCCGGAAGGCATGGTCGAGGTCAAGACCAAAACGCCGTTCAAAGTCACCTTTGAACCGATTGTGCTGGCCGGCAAGTTTGAAGTGTTGCCCAACGATCCGGCCGGGTTGTATTACCGGCTGACGGACGCGCAGCCGGCCAAGTAATCCAGTGCCGGTAAACGTTCACCGCTTATTGCGCACCGCTGTCATGCGGCAATCGGTGCGGCATTGGTTTGCGCTGCTCATGGTGGCCTGCCTGCTGGGCGCGCAGTTTGTCGGCATGGCGCACCGCATCGTGCATGCGCAAACACCGGCTTCTCCGCTGGCGCTACTGGCCAGCAAGGCCAATGCGGCGCAGGCGCATGACCACGGGCAATCCTGGATTGTTGCGCTGGCGGAATCGGCCTGCATGCATGGCGACGATTGCGCCGCGATTGATCATCTGCTTTCTCCCCTGGCTTTGGCTGCGGCGGCGCTCATTC
>JBJOQV010000155.1:0-2760 GCA_046049785.1 Pseudomonadota bacterium | reverse complement strand
TTGCGGCAATCGCCAGCGCTACGGGGCTATTTTTTCCGGCGGTATATCGCGAAACCGCCTGGGTTGTGCCGCAAAATCGCGGCCAGGATGTGGTGACGCTGCTGGCCGTGGCTGCATTGGTGCCTGTGATGGCGGCGGCGCGGGGCGGCTCGGCGCGGGCGCTGCTAGTCTGGCTCGGACTGTTGGGTTATCTGGCATACACCTACACCGGCGCGGCATTTGCGTATGCGTTTAACCACTTGTTTCTTGTGTATGTGGCGGTGTTTTCCTTGAGCGGTGCGGCCTTGATTGCAGCGTTGTCAGGTGTGGATGCCCTCAAGTTGAGACAATCTTTTGATGTGCACACGCCGGTCAAAGGTGTAATTGCCTTCTTACTGATCATGGCGGCAGTTTTGTGCTTGCTGTGGTTCAGCCAGATCGTGCCA
The DNA here is from genome assembly GCA_046049785.1 of Pseudomonadota bacterium. Taxonomy (GTDB): domain Bacteria; phylum Pseudomonadota; class Gammaproteobacteria; order Burkholderiales; family Burkholderiaceae_C; genus JBJOQV01. The sequence continues at coordinate 2,335 of JBJOQV010000155.1, read as the reverse complement.
TTTTTTATCGATGGCACATTGCCCGCGATGATCGTGCAGGCCAACACGCCAACGGTATTTGTGTACGTACTTGACCTTGGCGTGGTCGTTCCGCTGGCGCTGCTATCGGCCTGGTGGCTGGTGCGTGGCCGGCCCTGGGGTTATGTGCTGGCGGGTGTCGTGCTTGTGAAAGCCGCAACAATGGGGTTGGCGCTGCTATCAATGACCGTGTTTGCGCTGCGCGCCGGGCAAAGCGTTGAGGCGGGGCTGTCCGTCGCGTGGGCAGTGCTCGCGCTGGCCGGTCTGGGCATGTCGTGGTGGTTCTTCAGGCATTGCCGCTCTGCATGAGCAGAGTTTTGCGAGCATTACGCAATATCCATGCGCGTTTTCAGCCATTTTTGCCTCAAAACACGCATGAATAAAGCGTATTGCTATTCCCAGATTAGTTTTTGAACACTTTGTTGGGCCCGATCATGGTCAGCTCGACCCAGTTGGATGCGCTGTGATCATTGGGGCCAAAGGCCACCACAAAGTCGCCTACGTCATAACTTTGTAATGACTCAAGCGCGCTCATGAACGATTCGCGCGAAGGCGTTCTGCCGGCGCGGCGCAATGCCTCGGCCGTTACTTTGGCGGCGATGTAGCCTTCCAGGCTGGTGAAGTCGTAGTCTGGGAAGCCCGCGTCTTTCATGGTTTTCTGGTACTCGCGCACAATCGCCGATCGTTGGTTGAACGGGAAAGGCACCACTTGGGAAATGCCGATGCCGTTGCCGACCTCGCCAAGCTCATCGGCCAGCGCCTTGGAGCCCACAAAACTCACGTTGTAGAACTGGCCGGTATAGCCACGCTTCTTCGCTTCTTTGATGAAGGCAGCGCAGGATTTGTATGCGCTGATCTGGATGATCACATCCGGCTTTGACGGCAGAATCGTATCCAGTGCCTTAGCTACATCTGTGCTGTTGCGTTCAACCGTACCAGTGGCCAGCAGCGGCAGGTTGACTTGCTTGAGCGCGCGCGTCACGCCATCCAGGCCAGCTTGGCCGTAGGAGTCATTTTGACGGAACACGGCGATTTTCTTCATGCCCACGCTAGAGAGCTGCTTGACGATCAATTCAGTCTCGTCGTAATAACTGGCGCGCACGTGGAAGATCAGCCGGTTGACCGGCTGGCGCAACACTTCGGCACCGGTAAAGGGCGCGACAAACGGCACTTTGGCGCCAGTAAAAATCGGCACCGCGGCAACGCTGGTGGGGGTGCCGACGTAGCCAAACAGCGCAAATACGCGGTCTTCCTCGATCAGCGCCTTGGTGTTGGCGGCGGCGCGATCGGCTTCATAGCCATCGTCGCGGGTTTTGATGATGATGGTGCGGCCATTCACGCCGCCCCTGGCGTTTAGCGCGTCAAAGTACACCTTCGCGCCCAGGTTCATGCGGATCCCCAGTTCTTTGGCGGGGCCTGAGAACGCGGCCGATTGACCCAGAACAATTTGGTTGTCGGTGATGCCCTGGCTCGATGCAATGCTTGTGAGCATGCACAGTGCCGGTACAGTCAGCCATTTCAAAAATTTCATATCCATGATCTTTTACTTACCTATCAAAATAATTAATACTAATGCGGCGATTTCAGTGGCGAAACTTTCCATCACCGGCGATGATGGTGAGATCAACCAGCTTTGAAGCTGCGCGGTCTTTGCTGCTGAACGCTGCTTCAAAGCCGCCAAAATCCACGCGATTGATGGACTCCATCGCAGTCACAAAACTTTCGCGGGTCAGATTGCGGCCAGCGCGCTTCATGCCCTCCACCATAACCTTCGCGGCGATGAAGCCTTCCAGGCTGGTGAAGTCATAGTCGGTCAAGCCGATGTCGCGCATCCGGGCTTGGTACTCCTTTACGATCGGCACGGAAGGTGAAAACGGAAACGGCACCACTTGTGAAATCATCACGCCTGAGCCATCCTTGCCCAGCGCGGAGTTCAGTGCGTTGGAGCCAACAAAGCTCACATTGGCAAACAGGCCGGTATAGCCACGCTTTTTGGCCTCTTTGATGAAGGCGGCGCAAGAGGTATATGCGGAGATCTGCACGACGGCATCCGGTTTGGTATCCAGAATCGACATTGCCTTGCTCAGATCGACACTGTTGCGCTCCACAGTGCCTTTGGCCACGACATCCAGCCCGCGCTTTTTCAGCGCACGTTCCACACCTTCCAGGCCCGCTTTGCCGTATGCGTCGTTTTGATGAAACACGGCAATGCGCTTGATGCCCACCGTGGTTAGATGCTCGACGATCTTTTCAGTTTCGTCAAAGTAGCTGGCGCGCACATGGAACACGTAGCGGTTAAACGGCTCGCGCAAAGATT
>JBJOQV010000154.1:0-6168 GCA_046049785.1 Pseudomonadota bacterium | reverse complement strand
TGTACTACTTCGTGCGGCATGGCAAGATCAAACCGCACGGCGAGATTGCGCGGTTTGACGGCAATACCGTGCACTTTAAAAACGGCGAGGCGATTGAGGTAGACACGCTCATCTGCGCCACCGGTTACTGGATCGACCATCCGTTTTTTGACAAGAGTTTGATCGATTTTTCGCGCGGCCCCGTGCCGCTGTATCTGCGCATGTTGCCGGCGCGTATTCGCAATCTCTACTTCATCGGGCTATTTCAACCGCTGGGCTGCATCTGGCCCGCGGCGGAGCTGCAAGCCAAGATCGCCGCGCGGCATATCACCGGTGCATGGCAGCCACCGGGCGAGATTACGCAGCTGATTGCGCAAGAACAGGCGCTGCCCGATGTGCCGCAAGTGGACAGCCCGCGCCACACCATCACAGTGGCCGACCACCCGTTTCGCCAGCGGCTGTACGCTCAGCTACCTGCGGGCAGCGTGAAGCCTCTGGGAGCATGATTTTGATACGTCTACGCAATATCCATGCGCTTTTTCAGGCAAAAATGGCTGAAAAAGCGCATGGATATTGCGCATTGCTTGTTGAACTTTCTTGCACCAACTTAACTCGAAACCATTAGGCTGTTCTGACAGCGCCAAGGGGTGAAAGATGAAAACAGTTGTAGCGGCTCTATCCATCATCGTTCTTGCCGCGTGCGGCGGCGACGGCGCCATGCCGGGCGACGATCAACGCAGCGGCGTGTGCCCGGCGGTTGCCGAAGCGGCCGTGGTTGTTCAGTTTGTTGAAGCAAATGGCGGCGCACCGGCCTTTGTGCTTGCCAGCGGCACGTTGACCGATGGTGCCTATACCGAGAAGATGACCGGCTCCACGGCGGCCAATCAACTCGTATCGTCACTGGCCGGCGGTTTTGACCGGCCGGGCACTTACAACGTGGCGGTGACGGCATCGCGCACCAGCACCACGCCGGAGCAGCCGTTTACCTTTACGAACATAGAAGTCACACGCAAAGCCAGCGGCTGCGGCCTAAACACCAGAACATTGACGGCGCAGATCAAGTAGCCGCGCAACATCACGGCGTGCGGCACACGCACGCCAGCTTGTTGCCATCCAAATCGCGCACGTATGCCACATAAAAATCTGGCCCGTAGTGCGGGCGGATGCCGGGCGCACCTTCGTCCTTGCCGCCCTGTGCGAGTGCAGTGTCGTAAAACGCATGCACTTGCGCTACGGTGGCCGCACCAAAGGCCACCATCACGCCGTTGCCTGTGGTGGCCGGCTTGCCGTCAAATGGTTTGGCAAGCACAAAGCCGGGCAGGGCTGCGGCTCCGCCCAGCGTCCAGCCGATGTACTGTGCATCTTCATAGTCGCGCGCGTAGCCGATGGTGGCCAGCACGGCATCGTAAAAATGCTGCGCGCGCTGCCAATTGTTGGTGCCAACCGTCACGTAGTCGATCATGGTGCTTGTCTTTGCAAGAGCTTGCGATCGTAGCGCGATTGCAGGTGCGATAATTCGTGCATGAAACTGGCGTTTACCAAAATGCAGGGCGCGGGCAACGATTTTGTGGTGCTCAATGAAATGGCCGCGCCGCTTGCGCTATCGCCCGCGCAGTTCAAGGCCTTGGCAGACCGGCGCTTTGGCATTGGCGCAGACCAGTTTTTGCTGGTGGGCAAACCTAAAGATCCGGCCAACGATTTTTCCTACCGCATCGTCAACGCCGATGGTGGCGAGGTGGAGCATTGCGGCAATGGCGCGCGCTGCTTTGTGCGCTATGTGCGCGACAAAGGGCTCACCGCCAAATCGCGCGTCAAGGTTGAGGTGAGTTTTGGCGTGATCGAGCTGTCTGAGGACGCAGAGCACAACGTTACCGTGCAGATTGCCGTGCCGCGCTTCATACCACAGCAGATTCCCTTTGTGCCTGGCGTGATGCATACGCGCGCCGAAGGTACAGAAACCCTGTACGCGCTCGAAGTCGCCGGCAACGAGCGCTGGATCAGCGTGGTTAACCTGGGCAACCCGCATGCGGTGAACATCGTGCCGGATGTAGATGCCGCGCCGGTCACGCTTGAGGGACCGGTGATCGAACATCACGCCGCGTTTCCGGCGCGCGTGAATGCCGGCTACCTGCAGGTGCTGGATGCGCACGCCGTCAAGCTGCGCGTGTGGGAGCGCGGTGTGGGCGAAACGTTGGCTTGCGGTACCGGCGCGTGTGCCGCCGTGGTGGCCGGTATCCGGCGCGGCGTGCTCGCGTCACCGGTTGCGGTGCACGCCCGCGGTGGCCTGCTTTCGGTAAGCTGGGCGGGTGAGGGGCAGATGGCCTATTTAAGCGGTCCGGCAGTGACCGTATTTGAGGGGGAAGTTGAGTTATGACACGCGAATTGGAAGCGCAAGCGGTGGCGCAGTTCTTGCGCGAGCATCCGGATTTTTTCGATGTGCATGCCGATGTATTTGCCGGCCTGACAGTGCCCAATCCGCACGGTGGCAAAGCCGTGTCTTTGGTCGAGCGGCAGCTTTACACCGTCAAAGAGAAGCTGCGAGTGCAAGAGCAGCGCCTGGCAGATCTGGTGCGCATGGGCGTGGAGAACGATGCGATTGTGGAGAAACTCGCCGCCTGGACGCGCCCGCTGGTGGGCGCGCGTGAGGCGGGCGATCTGCCCGAACTAGTGGTGCAGGGCCTGCGCACACAGTTCAGCGTGCCGTTTGCCGCCATGCGCATCTGGGAGCTGGATGCGGCCTTTGAACATCTGCCGTGTGGCGCGCCGGTGGCTGTGGATGTGATCACGTTTGCCAACAGCCTGTCAGCACCGCACTGCGGCGCCAACGCGGGCTACGCGGCTGCAGAGTGGCTGGATGGGGACGCCAAGTCCGTTGCGCTGTTGCCGCTGCGCATCGGCGCCGCGCCGCAGGCATTTGGCTTGATTGTGCTGGGCTCGCCCGACCCATCGCGCTTTTCATCCGAGATGGGCGTGACCATGCTGGCCCGCATGGCGGTCACTGCGTCGGCCGCGCTGTCGCGCTTGCTGCCGGTGCCTAAAGCCGCGGTGGCGCGCGCGCATTCGTGATGCGATGACAGAGGCAGTCGCTCCACTCCTTGCGCAGTATGTTGAACATCTGCGCGTGGAGCGGCGCTTGTCGGCTACCACGCTGCGCACCTACCAGTCTGACTTTGGCACCCTGCTTGAAGTGTTGCCGCACGCAGTCAAGGACAAGGAACTCGATACACTGACAGAGCGCGATGTGCGCGCCTTGGCCGCGCATCTGCGCAGCCGCGATTTAACGCCGCGCTCCATCGGCCGCATGCTCTCCGTTCTGCGTGGCTATTTTGCGTGGCGCGTGCGGCAAGGGCTACTTGCCGAAAACCCCGCGCGCGCCGTGCGCCCGCCCAAGGCAGACAAGCGTCTGCCTAAAGCGTTGCCGGTGGATGCCGCCATGTCACTGATGGATGCGCCGCACGACGGATCACCCGCTTCTTTGCGCAACGCCGCCATGGCCGAGCTGATGTACGGCAGCGGCCTGCGCATCTCTGAGCTAACCGGGCTGGACGTGCAAGCCAGCAAAGACGCGCTGGGCTGGATTGATCTGGCCGGCGCAGAGATCACCGTCACCGGCAAAGGCAGCAAGCGCCGCAGCGTGCCCGCAGGCGGCAAAGCCATGGACGCGGTGCGCGCGTGGTTGGCAGTGCGCGGCAGCATCGCCGCGCCGCAAGAAGTTGCGCTATTCGTCGGCGCACGCGGCCAGCGCATTGGCGACACCACCGTGCGCCAAGCGCTCAAAGCGCAGGCGCGCGCCGCCGGCAGCGCCGTGCACGTGCATCCGCATATGCTGCGCCATTCATTCGCCAGCCACGTGCTGCAAAGCAGCCAGGATTTGCGCGCTGTGCAAGAACTGCTCGGCCACAGCAGCATCGCCGCCACGCAGGTGTACACCAAGCTGGATTTTCAGCACCTGGCCAAGGTGTATGACGCGGCGCATCCACGGGCGAAGAAGCGGTGAGCAGTTTTTAAAAGTTGATTGCGCAATATCCATGCGCTTTTTGAGGCAAAAATGCTTGAAAAAGCGCATGGATATTGCGTAGCTGCCCGTACAATCTCAGTTTTCCAAGCTGCTCATCTCATGCTCCTTACCCTCAAACCCGGCAAAGAAAAATCCCTGTGGCGCCGCCACCCGTGGATCTTTGCCAATGCCGTGGCCAAACTCAATGGCAAGCCGGGGCCGGGCGATGCGGTGAAGGTGGTGTCGCATGACGGCAAGTTTCTCTGCTGGGCGGCGTATTCTGAAACGAGCCAGATTCGCGCGCGAGCTTGGAGCTTTGTTGAAGCCGAATATGTGTCGCCCGAGTGGCTGCACAAGCGCGTGCAGGCGGCCGTAGCGCGGCGCAAGCACTTGGCTGCGCACACCAACGCCATCCGCCTGGTGTTTGGCGAGGCGGATGGGTTGCCGGGGTTGGTGGCAGACCGTTATGCAGACACGCTGGTGATTCAGTTTCTCGCCGCCGGGGTAGAGCGCTGGAAAGACGTGCTCACCGACGCCCTCATGCAAGCCACCGGCTGCAAAGTGGCCGTGGAACGCAGCGATGCCGCCGTGCGCGCACGTGAAGGCCTGGAAGAAAAAGTGGGTGTGCTGCGCGGCGAGTTGCACAACCCCGCGCAAGTTGAAGAGCACGGCGTGAAGTATCACGTTGATGTGCTGCAAGGCCACAAGACCGGTTTTTATATTGACCAGCGCGACAGCCGCCTGCAAGCCGCGCAGATTGTGGCCGGCATTGAGAATGCAGACGTGCTCAACTGCTTTTGCTACACCGGCGGCTTTACGCTGGCCATGCTCAAGGCCGGCGCGGCGCGCGCGGTATCGATCGATTCATCGCAAGACGCACTGAATATGGGTGCGCGCAATGTTGAACTGAACGGGCTTGACCCCGCGCGCGCTGAGTGGCGCTGCGAAAACGTGTTCGACAGCTTGAAAGAAATGCTCGGAGAAGAGCGGCGCTTTGATGTGATCGTGCTTGACCCGCCCAAGTTTGCGCCCAGCAGCCAGCATGTGGACAAAGCGGCGCGCGCTTACAAAGAGTTGAACTTGAAGGGTTTAAAGTTGCTCAAACCCGATGGACATTTGCTCACCTATTCGTGTAGCGGCGCGATCACGGTGGACCTGTTTCAAAAAATCGTGGCCGGCGCAGTGGCCGATGCGCGCATCGACGCGCAGTTGCTGCGCCGCCTGGCGGCGGGCACCGACCATCCAATGGCGATGACGCACCCGGAAGGGGAGTATCTCAAGGGGCTGTGGCTGCAAAGATCGTGACTGAACTGGCTAAAACATCGTTTGAACTCAAGCGGCCTGACGGCTGCGTGCTGCGCGGGTTTGACTACGCCGTGCCTAGCACTGCACGCGGCCGATTTGTGATTGTGCACGGCCTGGGCGAGCATCAAGGCCGCTACCTCAACGTGATTGAGTTTTTGCTCTCGCACGGCTTTGCGCTCACCACGTACGACGTGCGCGGCCACGGCACAAGCGACGGGCCGCGCGGCGGCCTGCCGCAAGACGATGCACTGGTGCAAGATGCGCGCGCCATCATCGCCCGCGTGACGGAGTTGGATGGCATCAAACCTTACATACTTGGCCACAGCCTGGGTGGGCTCACTGTGGCTTCGCTCATCACCCGCACACCTGAACTCGTGCGCGCGGCGGTGCTGTCTTCACCCGCGCTGGCGCTGTGGCTCAATCCCCTGCAAAAGTTTTTGGTGGCCACGCTGCCCAAGATCGCGCCCAACGTGCGCGTGGACAACGGCTTGAAGATCGAAGGCCTGTCGCACGACCTTGCCGTGGTGGCCGCCTACAAAAAAGACCCGCTGGTACACAGCAAAGCCGCCGCGCGCCTAGTGGCCTGGATGGTGCGCGAGCAGGCGCATGTGTACGCGCAGGCCGCGCGGTTGGCTGTGCCCACGCTCTTGATGTGGGCGGAAAACGATCAGCTCGTCCACCCGCACGGCAGCCAGATGTACGCCGCCGCGGCCAACCACGACCTGTTGACGGCCCGTCAAATCGGCGGCGCATTTCACGAAATTTTTAACGAAGGTCCGCCCTTCAAGGCGCATGCTTTCCGCAATTTTGAAGAGTGGCTAAGCAAATCACTGCCAGCTTGACCATCTGTCATTCCAAGCACAACCGTCCGTCATTCCGAGCAACGC
>JBJOQV010000153.1:0-4062 GCA_046049785.1 Pseudomonadota bacterium | reverse complement strand
CGGAGGACAACTTGTCAAAAGTGATCTTGCCGTCCGGCTTTGGGTAATCGATTTTTTTGCATTGGCTTGCGGGCAGCAGCGTGGCGTGATCCGGCACGGAATGGCGAATGGTCCAAGGTGGCGACTTGATGCCTAGACGCGGCAGCAGCCAGTGCTCGATGCCGGTCATCAGCGAGCCAACGTACAAGCCCTTCTTGAACCACTGCTTGAAATTGCGCGCCTGCTTGAGCTCTGCGTACAGCCAGCTTTGCTCAAACGCTGCCGGGTAGGCCGCAAGTTCGTCGCCTTGCCGGCCCGCCGTCACCGCGTCAAACGCGGCCTCGCCGGCCAGCATGCCGGTCTTCATCGCGGCGTGGCTGCCCTTGATGCGCGCGGCGTTCAGCGTGCCGGCATCACAGCCAATCAGCGCGCCGCCGGGAAACACCATCTTGGGCAGACTCAGCAGCCCGCCTGCGGTGATGGCGCGCGCGCCGTAGCTGATGCGTTTGCCACCTTCCAGATATTGCTTGATACTGGGGTGGGTCTTCCAGCGCTGCATTTCTTCAAACGGCGAGAGCCAGGGGTTCTTGTAGTCCAACCCGGTGACCAGGCCGAGCGTGACCTGGTTGTTCTCCAGGTGATACAGAAAGCCGCCGCCATAGGTATCATTTTCCATCGGCCAGCCGGCGGTGTGCACCACCAAGCCAGGCTTGTGTTTGGCGGGATCGATCTCCCACAATTCCTTGACGCCGATGGCATAGCTTTGCGGGTCTTTGCCTGCATCCAGCTTGAATTTGGCGATCAACCGTTTGCCCAAATGCCCGCGTGACCCTTCAGAGAACAGCGTGTATTTGGCGTGAAGCTCCATGCCGGGCTGAAAGTTATCGGTCGGCTCGCCGTCCTTGCCCACGCCCAGATTGCCGGTGGCCACGCCTTTGACTGCACCGCTGTCGTTGTAGAGCACTTCGGCAGCGGCAAAGCCAGGAAATATTTCCACACCAAGCGATTCCGCCTGCTGCCCCAGCCAGCGCACTACGTTGGCAAGACTAATCACATAGTTGCCGTGATTGTGCAAACAGTCGGGCACGAAGAAATTGGGCGTTTTGATTGCGCTGCCACCCGCTTTGAGCAGCAGCACTTCATCCGCGCTCACGGGTTGATTCAGCGGTGCGCCAAGCTCTTTCCAGTTGGGAAACAACTCGTTCATCGCAATCGGATCCATCACTGCGCCAGACAGAATGTGCGCTCCAACCTCGGAACCTTTTTCCAGCACGCAGACCGAAACGTCTTTGCCGCTCGCTTGCGACAACTGCTTGATCTTGATCGCGGCAGACAGTCCCGCCGGCCCGCCGCCTACGACGACGACGTCATATTCCATTGCTTCGCGTTCGATTGCGTCCATGCGCTGTACCCGCCTCTTGGTGTGTTTCCGCGATTTTCGCAGATTGGCCGCGGACGGGCTGGACACTTGCCTCTAGACACACGGTGTTTGAGCCATTGCCCGCGGTATGGGAAACTCACGCCCTGATTGAGGAGAACACAATGTCGGTAGAAATTGCACTGGAAGGAAAAGTCGCCCTGGTAACAGGGGCATCCAGTGGGCTGGGCGCGCAGTTCGCCAAGCGGCTCGCACGCGCCGGGGCGCAGGTAACGCTGGCGGCGCGCCGGCTGGACCGGTTGAAAGAGCTGCGCGCGGAGATCGAGGCCGAAGGCGGCGATGCCCACGTGGTTGAACTGGACGTAACAGACCATGACAGCATCAAGGCTGCAGTCGCGCATGCGGAGACCGAGGCAGGCCCAATCGACATTCTGGTGAACAACTCGGGGGTATCCACTACGCAAAAACTGGTGGATGTGACGCCTGAAGATTTTGACTATGTGTTTGATGTGAACACCTACGGCGCGTTTTTTGTCGCGCAAGAAGTCGCCAAGCGCATGATCGCACGCAGCAAAGGGCCGACGCCGGGCAATCCGCGCATTATCAATATTGCTTCAGTGGCCGGGCTGCAAGTGCTGCCGCAGATTGGCCTGTACTGCATGAGCAAGGCCGCGGTGGTGCACATGACGCGCGCGATGGCGCTGGAATGGGGCCGCTACGGCATTAACGTCAATGCGATCTGCCCCGGCTACATCGATACCGAGATCAACCACGCACACTGGCAGACCGATCAGGGCAAAAAATTGGTGGAAATGCTGCCGCGCCGCCGCGTGGGCAAGCCGGAGGATCTGGACGGCTTGATTCTGCTGCTAGCATCGGACGCATCCAGCTTTATGAATGGCGCGATCATCACAGCAGACGACGGTTTGTCGGTGACATGAAGCACTTTGAATGCATCATCCCTCTTAGGTGGGGTGATATGGATGCGTTTGCGCACCTGAATAACACGCTGTACTTCCGCCTGATTGAAGAAGCGCGGATTCAGTGGTTTATGCAATTGGGTTTGAATGTAAGCCTGGGCGATGATGGCCCCATTCTTGCGCACGCGTCATGCGATTTCATTAAGCCGATGACGTATCCGGGCACGGCAAAAGTCATTCAAGACGTGGTGCGCGTTGGCCGTTCCAGCGTGCATGTGGATTGCGTGATCGAAAATCTGGAGCAACCTGGATTTGCATGGGCTACATGCAAGTCCGTGATTGTGTGGATGGACTATCGCGCTGGCAAAAGCGCGCCATGGCCAGAGAAAGTGCGCAAGATGCTTGAGTAGAATTTGCAGCAAAACGGCAGGTGAATGAATGCAGTTTCAGCGGAGCAATGAATGAACAAGATTTATCCCAGTGCGCCCTTGGCGCTGAAGGGCATTGTCAAGGACGGCCAGCTGCTGGCCGTGGGTGGGTTTGGCCTGTGCGGCATTCCGGAGGCGCTGATCACGGCGCTGCGTGATTCCGGCGTGAAAAACCTCACCTGCATCAGCAACAACGCGGGCGTAGACGGCTTTGGGCTGGGCATGCTGCTTGAAACGCGGCAGATCAAGAAGATGATCAGCAGCTATGTGGGCGAGAACAAAGAGTTCGAGCGCCAGTATCTGGCTGGCGAGCTGGAACTTGAATTTACGCCGCAAGGCACGCTGGCTGAAAAGCTGCGCGCCGGCGGCGCGGGCATTCCCGCATTCTTCACCAAGACCGGTGTGGGCACGATGGTGGCTGAAGGCAAGGAAACACGCGTGTTCGATGGTCAGACCTACGTGATGGAACGCGCGCTGGTGCCGGACGTGGCGCTGGTCAAGGCCTACAAGGCAGACAAGAGCGGCAATCTGGTCTTTCGCCGTACCGCGCGCAACTTCAACCCCGCGGCTGCAATGGCCGGCAAGATCACGATTGCCGAGGTGGAGCAGATTGTGGACACCGGCGCGATTGATCCTGATGATGTACATCTGCCCGGCATTTACGTCCACCGATTGGTACTCAACGCGACCCCGGAAAAACGCATCGAGCGCCGCACCATCACCGAGAAAGCCTGATCATGCCCTGGACCCACGATCAAATGGCGGCCAAAGCGGCTGCGGAACTTAAAGACGGCTATTACGTGAACCTGGGCATCGGCCTGCCCACGATGGTCGCCAACCACGTGCCGGCCAATATCGAGGTCTGGCTGCAAAGCGAAAACGGCATGCTCGGCATCGGGCCGTTTCCCACGGCAGACAAGGTGGACGCCGATGTGATCAATGCTGGCAAGCAGACGGTGACCACCATCGCGGGTTCTTCGATCTTTGGCAGTCACGACAGCTTTGCCATGATCCGCGGCGGCAAGATCAATCTGTCGATCCTGGGCGCGATGCAGGTGAGCGAGAAAGGCGATCTGGCCAACTGGATGATCCCCGGCAAGATGGTCAAAGGCATGGGCGGCGCCATGGACTTGGTGGCCGGTGTGCCGCGCGTCGTGGTGCTCATGGAGCACACGGCGCGCAAAAAGGACGGCACCGAGGATCTCAAGATCCTGCCCAAGTGCAACCTGCCGCTGACGGGCGTGGGTGTGGTCAACATGATCATCACGGATCTCGGCGTATTCGACGTCACGCCCAAGGGCCTGAAGATGACCGAACTGGCCCCTGGGGTTACGGCGGCCGAAGTTCAGAGCCGTAC
>JBJOQV010000152.1:0-3054 GCA_046049785.1 Pseudomonadota bacterium | reverse complement strand
AATCCGCCGCTGCTGCGGCTGCTCGGTTATGAGCTGAGCGAAATCGTCGGCCGCACCAACCTTGAATTTATTGCGCCGGATGAGCGCGCAAACGTTCAAGCGGTGGCGGCCTCACGCGCCGAGATTGCCTATGAAAGCGCAGTGCTGCACAAAAACGGCGAGCGCATTGCGGTGGAATTCATTGTGCGCACCATGTTCCATAAAGGCCAAACGCAGCGCATGACGATTGTGCGCGATATCCGCGATCGCCTGCGCGCACGCGAACGCATTACTTTTCTGGCGCATCACGATCCGCTCACCGGCTTGCCCAACCGCACGAGTTTTATGGAAAAACTGCGCGCACTGATCGCGCAGGCGCAACATGATGGAACGTCACTGGCGCTGCTGTTCATCGACCTGGACCATTTCAAGCGCGTCAACGACTCGCTGGGCCACGTGGTGGGCGATGCGCTGCTCACCACCATCGCCGGCAGGATCACCGCCGGGCTGCGCTGCACCGATCTGGTCGCGCGGTTTGGCGGCGATGAATTCATGGTGGTGCTGCCCGACGCGCCGTTGCGCTCTGACATTGATGAAGTGGCCGGCAAACTGCTGCACCTGATCGAAGTACCCGTTGAGATCGACGGACGCAGCATCGCAGTGACGCCATCGCTGGGCGTAGCGGTGTTTCCGGGCCACGGGCAAACGCCGGAGGACATGATCAAACATGCCGATGCCGCGATGTACCTGGCCAAGAGCCGCGGCCGCGCTAACTACCAGTTCTTCAGCGAAGACCTGGCCAAGGCAGCCTACGCGGCGATTGTGCTGGAAGGCCAGCTCAATGATGCCGTGCTCAAGCAGCAGTTCGAACTGTACTTTCAGCCGCAGGTGCGCTGCGATGACGGTACGGTGTCTGGCGCAGAGGCCCTGCTGCGCTGGCACCACCCCGAGCGCGGGCTACTCACACCGGATGAATTTATTCCGCTTGCCGAGCAGCGCCGCGTGATGCTGCCCATCGGGCGCTGGGTGTTGCAGGAAGCGGCGCGCTGGGCCAGCACAATGCGCCGCAAAGGCCATGGGCTGCTGCCGGTCGCAGTCAATCTGTCGAATCTGCAGTTTCATTCCGCTGAATTCATTGACGCGCTGACCGCTACCTTGCGCGATACGGAGTTGCCCGGCCAGTTGCTGGAGCTGGAGATCACCGAGCGGATGCTGATGGATGATTTACCGCGAATCCACCGCCTGCTCGCACAAATCAAATCGCTTGGCATCAAAATTTCTATCGACGACTTTGGCACCGGGTTCTCGTCGCTGGGCCGGCTCAAAGAGCTGCCGATTGATCGCCTGAAAATCGACCGCTCGTTTGTGAAAGACCTGCCAACCGACCGCGGCTCCATTGCAATGGCGCAGGCCATCGTGAACATGGGGCACAGCCTTGGGCTTGCGGTGATTGCCGAAGGCGTGGAAGCGGCTGAGCAAGCGCATTCTCTCGCTGAACTGGGCTGCGACGAGATGCAAGGCTATGTCATTGCGCGGCCCATGTCTGCCATGCAATTTGAGCGCTGGCTGATCGACTATCGCGCTAGCCGTTAGCGCCTGCTCAACTGTGCACACCCAAACAAAAAGCCCGGACTCGCCGGGCTCTTTTGCACACCGATAAAACAGCCTTACGCAGCTTTCTTGGCAGCGGTTTTAGCATCAAAAAACTGCTCGTCTTCCGTGCTGCCCTTCAGTGCAGCGGTAGAAGCTTCACGTTCAATCGTGGTGGTCACGGCATCAAAGTAACCAGTGCCCACTTCACGCTGATGCTTCACTGCGGTAAAGCCTTTTTCTGCGGCAGCAAATTCTTTTTCTTGCAGCTGCACAAACGCGCTCATGTTGTCGCGCGCGTAGCCGTAGGCCAGATCGAACATGCTGTAGTTCAGGCTGTGGAAACCGGCCAGCGTGATGAACTGGAACTTGTAGCCCATCGCGCCCAGCTCGCGCTGGAACTTGGCGATGGTGGCATCGTCCAGGTTCTTCTTCCAGTTGAATGATGGCGAGCAGTTGTACGCCAGCAGCTTGCCTGGGAAATGTTTGTGAATGGCTTCTGCAAACTTGCGGGCAAACTCAAGATCAGGCTTGCCGGTTTCGCACCAAATCATGTCTGCATATGGCGCGTAGGCCAGGCCGCGGCTGATGGATTGCTCAAGGCCGTTGTTGGTGCGATAAAAGCCCTCTACCGTGCGCTCGCCGGTCAGGAAAGGTTTGTCGTTGTCATCCACATCGCTGGTGACCAAATCTGCGGCTTCTGCGTCCGTGCGCGCCAGCAGCACGGTGGGCACGCCCATCACGTCTGCCGCCAAGCGCGCTGCGGTGAGTTTTGCCACGGCCTCGCGTGTGGGCACGAGCACCTTGCCGCCCATGTGACCGCACTTTTTCACGCTGGCCAGTTGGTCTTCAAAGTGCACGCCAGCGGCGCCGGCTTCAATCATCGACTTCATCAGCTCAAACGCGTTGAGCACGCCGCCAAAGCCCGCTTCTGCATCGGCCACGATCGGGGCAAAAAAGTCTACGTCGTTCTTGCCTTCGCTCCACTGAATCTGGTCGGCGCGGATGAAGGTATTGTTGATGCGCTTGACCACCATCGGCACCGAGTTGGCCGGGTACAGCGATTGGTCGGGATACATCTCTCCGGCTAGGTTCGCGTCGCCCGCCACTTGCCAGCCAGACAAATAGATTGCCTTCAGACCGGCTTTGACTTGCTGCATCGCCTGATTGCCGGTGAGTGCGCCCAGCGAATTGACAAACGGCTCGGTGTTCACCAGGTTCCACAGCTTTTCTGCGCCGCGCTTGGCAAGCGTGTGCTCGATCTGCAGCGAGCCGCGCAGGCGGATCACATCCTCAGCCGTGTAGCCGCGCTTAATGCCCTTCCAGCGCGGATTGCTATCCCATTCCTTTTGCAGTTTCTGTGCTTCCAGTTCGCGTGATGCCATGGTCAATGTCCTCAGGTGTAAATCAAGCGGTTAAGTGAATCTTTGGTGAATCTTGTAAATCCTGAATCCGGCGGACTTGCGGTGTGCAGAACACTCGTTT
>JBJOQV010000151.1:0-6148 GCA_046049785.1 Pseudomonadota bacterium | reverse complement strand
AGCAAGGCGCTTTGCAATACGAGCGAAACACTTAGCCTGACTGACACCAATCAATTCCGCTTTGCGACACCGGTATCTACCACGGTGGCACTGCCGGGCCAGGTGCAGTTCGGCACTGCAGGCAAAGAGGTCGTCGGCGGTATCACCACCGACGCGGCTGGTAATCAGTACGTCGTGGGGCTTACCGATGGTAGCTTCAACGGTGGTGTGATGGCCGATAACCGCATCTTCGCCGCACGTGTAAGCGCCGACGGCACGCGAGGCTGGACGCACGAGCTGCCGCTGCCCAATGGCAGCCTGTTGTTCGACACCACCGCCGACAGCGAATACTTGTACGCCGTTGGCCGCACGCTGGGTGCGTTGCCGGGTGCGACCAGCGCGGGGCGTTGGGATGGCATTATCCTGAAGATACGCTTGTCCGACGGTGTATTGGTCACATCCAGTCAATGGGGCAACGCTGGCTTGGACGGCTATGGCAACGTAGTGCTCGACGACGCAGGTAATTTGTATGTTTCTGGTGCAGGTAGTGACCCCAGCGGCGATGGCGGCACCGACCCATTCCATTTGGTGGCCAAGTACCGCGCTTCTGACCTGAGCAACGTCTGGCGGCAGATCGTCGAGCCGGTGTACCCGAACGGCCAGGTCATCGCGTCGGCCGAGGCCTGGGGTGGGTTGAGCTACGCGCCCGGTGCCGCGCCCGGGCAAGGCCGTCTGGTGGCAGGTGGCTGGTTCATGGGTTCGGGCAACGGTGGCATCAGCGCACAGGCGTTTCTTGAGGTATGGACCAACCTTCATCTGAGCACGCCCACACGCGCGGCCTCCACAGTGATCGCCAGCGCTGGTGTGCAGGCCGACTGGGTGATGGACAATGCCGTTGACAGCGCCGGCAACATCTACGCGGTGGGCTACACCAGCGGCAGTTTGCAAGGCACCGCACGCGGCCAGGGCGACGCATACATCGTCAAGTACGACGCCAACTTGCAGAACCCTGTATTCCGCCAGCTCGGCACGGCACAGGGCGACGCATTCCGCCGCATGGAGATTGACGCTGCCGGTAATCTCTACGCGGTAGGCTATACATATGGCGACTACAGTGACATGAATGCAGATGCGACAAGGCGCACCGGGGATGTCATCGTGCAAAAGTTCGATAGTGCTTTGAATCCGGTGGCTGCAATCCAGTTTGGCACACCCCATGAGGAGCGCGGCTATATGCACCTAAGCGGCAGCACCCTCTATGTGGGAGGCATGACCGAAGCGGCGTTGGCGGGCGAGAGCAAAGGCTCATTTGATGCCTTTATTGTAAAGATCGATACCGCCAGCATGACGGCCGTGCCTAAGTAGCACAAGCAAATTGGCAGAGTGCCCGAGTCGCCATCGCAGCTAGGATGGCGGCAACCGCGGCGCTCCTGCCAGCTTACGCATCGCATCAGTGATTCTCACGAGTGCTTAGATTCGCTTGCCAGTCTTCTCATCAAACCAGTGCAGGTGTTCGGGTATGGCCATCAGCGCGACCTTCTTGCCGGTGACAAAGCTTTTGTCATGCGTGCGCAGCGTGATGTCTTGCGGGCCTTGCATGCCGGGGCAGGTGCCGTGCACGAGCATGTCTGAGCCGAGGGATTCGACTAGGCCAACTTCAAATGGAATGCCACTCGCCGCAACCTGCAAATGCTCGGGCCGGATACCCAGGATCACCACGCGGCCGGCGAGAGTGGGCTGCGGCACGGGCAACTGAACATCGGCCGCCCCGGACAGTGTGATGTACTCGCCGTTGGCGGTGACAGTGCCGTGGATCAAGTTCATCGGCGGTGAGCCGATGAAGCTGGCCACAAAGGTACTGGCGGGCTTTTCAAACACTTCCGCAGGTGTGCCGATCTGCTCGGCAATGCCAGCGTTCATCACAATCATGCGGTGCGCCAGCGTCATGGCCTCCACCTGATCATGTGTCACATACAAGCTGGTGGTCTTCAGGCGCGCGTGCAACTGCTTGAGTTCAAGCCGCATCTGCACGCGCAGCTTGGCGTCCAGGTTTGAGAGCGGCTCGTCAAACAAAAACACCTTGGGCTCACGCACAATCGCGCGGCCCATTGCGACGCGCTGGCGCTGCCCGCCCGAGAGTTGCTTGGGCTTGCGTTCCAGCAGCTTGCCCAGTTCAAGAATTTCCGCGGCAATATCCACGCGCTTTTTGATGTCTGCCACTGAGAAGCCGCGGATCTTCAGGCCGTACGCCATGTTGTCAAACACATTCATGTGCGGATACAGGGCGTAGTTTTGAAACACCATCGCAATATCGCGGTCGGCGGGTTCCTTGTCATTGACCACCAGGTTGTCGATCTTGACTTCACCGCTGCTGATCTCTTCCAGCCCGGCCACCATGCGCAGCAGTGTGGACTTGCCGCAGCCTGATGGGCCGACGATCACGACAAACTCGCCGTCCGTGATCTTCATGCTCACGCCGTGAATCACCTTCACCGCGCCGGCGCCTTTGCCGTATGTTTTCTTGACGTCGTTGAGTTCTAAGGTAGCCATTGTTCTATGACGAAATGACTTTGCCGCTGCGCGACTGCAATGACGGAATGATTTCAACCCTACACGAGTCATCGCGGTGCCTTTGCGCCGCATCATTGAAGTGCCGCAGGCACGAAGTCATTTTGTCATCCCTCATTTCTCTGTATCCACCAATCCCTTGACGAACCACTTCTGCATCAGCAGCACAACCGCCGCCGGCGGCAGCATGGCCAAAATCGCGGTGGCCATGACGACGTTCCATTCTGTAGCTGCGTCACCGCCGGAGATCATGCGCTTGATGCCCATCACCACCGGATACTTGTCTTCTGTGGTCGTGACCAGCAGCGGCCACAGATATTGATTCCAACCGTAGATGAACTGGATCACAAACATCGCCGCAATACTGGTGGCCGATAGCGGTAGCAGGATGTCTTTGAAAAACTTCATCGGCCCGGCGCCGTCGATGCGCGCCGCTTCCACTAATTCATCGGGGACTGTGAGAAAAAACTGGCGGAATAAGAACGTCGCCGTGGCCGAGGCAATCAACGGCACCGTCAGGCCCGCATAGGTGTTGAGCATGCCCAGGTTGGAAACCACTTCATAAGTTGGGCCGATCCGCACCTCGACTGGCAGCATCAGCGTGATAAAGATCATCCAAAAGCAAAAATTCTTGAACGGAAAGCGAAAGTACACAATCGCAAATGCGGACAGCAGTGAGATGACAATTTTGCCCACCGCAATCAGCATGGCGCTGACAAAGCTCACCCACATCATTTGCGCTACCGGCGCGGTTTTACTGCCCATCTGAGTAATGCCGCCAAATAGGGCAGTCTTATAGCTCTCAAGCGTGTTGCTGCCGGGCACGAGCGACATGGGCGCCTGCTGCACAATTTGCTCGGCGGTTTGAGTGGAGGCCACCAGCGTCACATACACCGGAAACGCCACGATGATTACGCCCAGAATCAAGACCAGGTGCGAGACGGCGCGCAGAATCGGGCGGTTTTCGATCATGTCAGTACTGCACTTTCTTTTCGACAAACTTGAACTGCACGACCGTGAGCGCGATGACGATGATCATCAGCACCACAGATTGCGCGGCTGAGCCGCCCAGGTCAAGCGCCTTGAAGCCGTCGTAGTACACCTTGTAGACAAGGATGGCCGTGTCTTTGCCGGGGCCACCCGAGGTAGCGGCATCAATGATGGCAAAGGTGTCAAAAAACGCGTAAACGATATTGATCACCAGCAAAAAGAAGGTGGTGGGAGACAGCAGCGGAAACACAATCGTCCAGAAGCGTTTCCACGGGCTTGCGCCATCAATCGCCGCCGCTTCAATCAGGCTTTTGGGAATTGACTGCAGCCCGGCCAGGAAAAACAAAAAGTTGTAGCTGATCTGCTTCCATACCGCCGCCATCACAATCAGTGCCATGGCATGGGTGCCATTGAGCAGATGGTTCCAGTCCAGCCCCGCTTTGCGTAGCGCAAACGAAACGATACCGATGGATGGTGCAAACATGAATAGCCACAACACGCCCGCGACTGCGGGTGCGACGGCATACGGCCAGATCAACAGTGTTTTGTAGATCATCGCACCTTTGATCACGCGGTCTGCCATCACCGCGAGCAGCAGCGCAATCGACAGCCCAAAGAACGCGACCAGGATGGAAAACACCGCTGTCGTCTTGAACGAGGCCAGATAGCTTTCGTCATTCCACAAGTTGCGGAAGTTCTCCATCCCCACAAACGTGATGGAGGTGCCAAATGGGTCCTGCTGCTGCACCGATTGAAACAGCGCTTGCCCAGCCGGCCAGAAGAAAAACACAATGACCACAATCATCTGGGGTGCAATCAGCACCCAGGGCAGCCACTTGTTCTTATAGGTAACGCGTTTTTCCACGAGGTCTAGGCAACCATACTGGCGCTGAGGCTTCTAAAAGCCCTCCCCGCTTGGAGGGGAGGGTTGGGTGGGGAGCAAACTATTGGCCAGCGAAGCGAATAAGAGCGTCAGCTCTTATTCGCTTTTTCAAACCGCTCAAGCAGCTCATTGCCGCGTTTGACCGCTGAATCCAGCCCTTCCTTGGCGGATTTTTTGCCGCCCCAGACCTGTTCCATTTCTTCATCGATGATGGTGCGGATCTGTACAAAATTGCCCAGGCGGATGCCGCGCGATTTGTCGGTGGTCTTGCGGATCATCTGAGTTACGCTCACATCGGTGCCGGGGTTTTGCTTGTAAAAGCCCGACTTCTCGGTGATCTCAAACGCTTTGGAGGTGATGGGCAGATAGCCGGTGCGCTGGTGGTTGCGCGCCTGCACATCGGGGTCGGACAGATAGCTGAAGAACGCGGCCACGCCTTTGTAGTCTTCTGGCTTCTTGCCCGATAGCGTCCACAAACTCGCTCCGCCGATCACGGTGTTTTGCGGTGCACCGGCCACATCTGGGTAGTAGGGCAGGGTAGAGATGCCATACGCAAACTTGGAGTTGCGTTTGACGTTGCCATATAGCGCCGAGCTGCCGGTAAACATGGCGCATTCGCCGGCGACGAAGGTCGCGTCAGCCGAATTACCGCGGCCTTTGTACACAAACAAACCCTGCTTGTTCATGTTGGCCAGGTTTTCAATATGGCGAATATGCAGCGGTGTGTTGAAGGCCAGGCGCGCGTCCCACCCGCCAAAACCGTTGCGCTTGGTCGCAAATTCGGTGTTGTGCCACGCGGAGAAGCTCTCCAACTGCGTCCAGCTTTGCCAGCTCGTGGTGAACGGGCATTTGTGGCCGCTAGCCTTGAGCTTGGCTGCCGCGCCGGCGACTTCTGGCCATGTGAGCGGCGGCTTTTCAGTATCGATTCCGGCGGCCTTGAACGCATCTTTGTTGTAGTAGAAGACGGTGGTTGAGCTGTTAAACGGCATCGACAGCATCTGGCCGCTGGGCGCGGTGTAGTAGCCGGCCACCGCAGGTACAAACGCGGTCTGGTCAAACTTGGCGCCGGCTTCTTTCATCACTTCAAACGTGGGTTTGATCACGCCTTTGCTGGTCATCATGGTGGCAGTACCCACCTCGAACACCTGCAAAATATGCGGCGCATTGCCGGCGCGGAAGGCTGCGACGGCAGCAGTCATGCTTTCGTCGTAGGTGCCTTTGAACACCGGTGTGACTTTGTAGGTTTTTTGCTTGTCGTTGAATTCCTTGGCGACATCGTTGACCCATTCGCCCAGGGCGCCGCCCATGGAATGCCACCAGACCAGTTCTGTTTGTGCGTGAGCGGGAATCGCTACACTGCCAGCCAGCAATGCAGCAGCGAGACTGCGTTTAAACATGTTTTTCTCTCCGTTAAAACTTCAGCAGACTACGCGCGGATTGTGACACGCCATTGACGCCCCGTTTTGTGCATCGCAATGAATACCACCCATCCCTCCCGCTTTGCCCTTTACCTGCAGCTGATCCGCTGGGATAAACCCGTAGGCTGGTTGCTTTTGCTGTGGCCCACGCTCTGGGCGCTGTGGATTGCAGCGGCGTATCCGGCCGCCGGCGGCGCGCAAGCTGCGGCGTGGCCGCCGCTGCACTTGATCATGATCTTTGTGCTGGGTACGATTTTGATGCGCTCAGCCGGCTGCGCGGTGAATGACACCGCAGATCGCGATTTTGACA
>JBJOQV010000150.1:0-3616 GCA_046049785.1 Pseudomonadota bacterium | reverse complement strand
CGAGACTCCGTTTTCCGCCGGTCAAGGGCTAGTTGCCACCACTATCATCGGTTCGCAGCGGCATTTTTTCCTTGCCCGCGTCAACGCGCTCGCACAGGACGGCGATGCAATGCTGCAGTCCAAGCCGCGCGTACTGACCCTGAGCAACAACGAAGCGCTCTTGCAAAATATTGAAGAGTTCTACGTGCGTGTGCCGGGCTACCAGCAGTCTGATTTGTTCAATGTCAGTACAGGCCTGTTACTACGCGTAACGCCCTCGGTGATTGAAGACGACCAGGGTGGCCGCAAATTTCGCCTGAATATCAGGATCGAGGATGGCTCCACCAGCCGCCCCGGTACCGAGGTTGACGGAATTCCACGCGTATCTAGAACTGTAATCAACACGCAAACCGTCGTCAATGAAGGTGACAGCTTGCTGATTGGCGGCTTTACTCTTGAATCCCGTATGAACGGCTCGTCAGGCGTACCGGGGCTGAAAAACGTGCCCATTCTCGGTTGGTTATTTGGGCAAAAGTCTGCTGAGACCCGTCGTGTCGAGCGCGTATTTCTCATTACTCCCAAACTGGTTGGTGCGGCGCCATGAAGCCGCATCAAGGCAACGCTGTGCCGGCAGGCGGCGCTAGCCAGAGCCGTGTCGCAACAGCCCAGCAAGATGAAGTCCATGGCACAGGATCTGCCGGGCCTGCGCAGCTACACACCATCATTCCTGCCACGCGTGAACTGTTTGTGTTGTCCGGCCTGCAAGCCGGTGTGTCTACCGCGTTGCCAGAGGGCCGGTTTGTCGTGGGCAACACTCAGGAAGACAGCGACATTGTCCTTGAGCTGGGCGTGGCCGGCCGCACACTCTGCCTGCTGCGCGTCGAGCGCTCGCAGATTGTCGCCATGAGCTTGGCCGGCGATGTCTGGCTGGGTGAAAAGTACATTGAGCCGCAGCACGCGCATGAACTTCCATCCGGCCAGGTGCTAACGCTTGGCCGTGTCAGTGTTGCCGTGCTGCCCGCCGGTAGTGATGCTTGGCGCGACTTGGCAGTGCCCACACAGCTCGAACGGCCGGCGGCGGCAGGCGGGCCCGCCACCGTTGCACTGGCTTCCGCCGCGGCCGCCAAGGCTGCGCGCAAATGGCGCAACGCAACCATCTATTGCCTGGGCCTCATGTGTGCTGCGCTGCTTGCCGCCGGCTTCTACGTCATCACCCATGAGCCGCAGACCGCTGCCACCACCCTGCAGCAGTCAAGAGACAAACTCGCTGTGCAACTGGCCGAAGCCGGCTTTCAGTACGTGGGCGTTACCGTAGACCGTGCCACCGCGCGCCTGTCCATCCAAGGCTACGTGAAAGACGCCGCCGCGCTGGAAAAACTCAAGTCCATCGCCGCCGCGCAAACTGCCACCCCCTTGCTGCAGGTGCGTGTGGACGATGTAGTCGTGCAGGCAGTGCAGCGGCAGTTTGATAGCTCCGCACTCAAGCTTGACATCAAGTACGCAGGCAAGGGCTGGTTTGCTATCGAAACCACCGGGGATCAGCGCCCCGCGCTTGAGCAAGTGGCCGCCAAGCTCATGCAAGAGGTACAGGGGGTCGAAGGCTTTGAAATCCGGTATCTTGATCTGCTATCAGAGGCAGACCGGCTGCCCGTTATGCAAAAGCTCACGCGCCAGACCGATGGCCGCGGCCAAGGCGCCGCGCAGGCATACAGCCGCGCCCAGCCGTCCGTGCGCGTGCTTGAAATCGTGCTTGAAGATGTCCCTTCCATCATCGCCTCTGATGGCAAGCGCTACTTTGAAGGCGCGCTGTTGCCAGATGGCTCAGAGGTCAAGGCCATCCAGCAAGACCGCGTACTGCTCCTCAAAAACGGCATTGAGCGCGCCGACGTGCTGCATCCCTCCGCAACCCCGCAGCCCATTGGGCCACCCCAGGGCCTGGATGCCGCGCCCAGCTCCGGTGCGCTGCGCGAGGTTGGGCGGCAGCCTTAGCGCGTTTTGCGCAGGTGCAAGCGCGCAGCCCGCATCCGCAGCGCAAACCAAGCCACTGCTGCCATGCCCGCACAAGAAACTGTAATGATCCAATCCAAGCGCGTGCATCTGCGCTTTATGCAAGAGTCAGATCTACCGGCATTGTTTGAAGTAGAGGGCCATCCACAGGTCGCCCGGTATTTGCCCAACCCTCCTTGGAGCAACGTGGAAGATGCTCAGCGCTGGTACAAGTTCAGGGCCGACATGCAGTCTGCAGGCAAATTGTGTCAGTTTGTGATGGTCGATAACAGCAGTGGCACGCCTATTGGCAGCTGCGTATTGTTCAATTTTGATTACAACTGTGGCGGGCAGATAGAGCTTGGTTACGCCCTGGCCCCCGCCTACTGGGGCGGGGGCTACATGAAAGAGGCGCTCACCGCACTCATTGATGACGTGTTCAAACGCTCAAGCATTCAGCGGCTTGAAGCGCAGGTTGATCTACGCAACGGCGCGTCAGAGCGCTTGCTGCTGGCGCTTGGCTTTGTGAAAGAAGGCATCACACGCCAGCGCTATATCACCCAGGGCGAGCGGACAGATGCGGGGCTGTACGGGCTGCTGCGTGATGACTGGTCTGCGGCCGTGCGCTAGGCAGGCGCTTTTAATGCCGGGCCAAGCGCTTTGAATGGCACAGTTTATTGATCGCCTACTCCAAGTGTCAGGTGTGGTTGCGCAAGCCGTCCAGAGCCTGGCCAAAGACTCAACGTTAAACGGGCTCTCACCGGCTGCGGTAGTTGCGGTAGCAGAACCCAACCCAAATTCGGCATTTCGCGGAAAGATAGAACCTAACTCAAATTCAAGAACAACCCAAAGTAGAGCCGTCATCCCGGCGAAGGCCGGGATCCAGGAGATGCAGCGCACACTGAAAGCGTCACCTCGATTCCGATCGTGATCGGAATTGCAGTCTCGCTTTTCAGAGAAGTATCGAATTTGCGGTAGGTTCTAAGACTGTTCTTCCGGCTGCCGCAAAAGCAAACCAACAAATGCCGCGCCCGCCAACCGCGTGGCCGTGCCGTCTCACCGCGCACCCTGTGAGTAAAGAACCATGCAGTGCGCGCAAAGACCGTTTGCCTAATATCACCACAACAAGGTCAGAGCGCGAGCAGGCTGTGCCAAGACCAACAAGTGCAAGCCGTTAGGAAAAGTCGTGTGGCCGTGGCAGATGTGCAGAGCAGCCTTATAGCTTCATACAACTGCGCCGGGCACGGGCAAGCAAAGAACCAACAAGAAAAAGCAAAGATCGAATGCGTAGTATGTGTTGTGAAAGGCAGCAAACACGTGTCAGAAGTCAACCAGCGAGTAGAGCCAATTATGGCAGCGATACTAAACGCAATGCAGGGCATGTCTGCTTCCCCAGCTTCAACCCAGGTTAGCTATGCCCCGGTGGTTGGAGTGGTTGCAGCAAATGGCAGTTCTTCTGCGCCGGGTGTTGCGTCGCCATCTGTTGCAATCGGCGGCGGCGCTACTGGATTCAATGCAGTTCAGCAGCCCGTGCTGACTGCGTTGGGCAACGCTGATCGTCCTGCCTCTCTAGCAGGGCTTGTTCGCGCGGCGCATATAGGTCAGGCAGCTTCCGGTGGCGCGCAGGCAAGCGCAATGCACGGCCAGCAAG
>JBJOQV010000149.1:0-4251 GCA_046049785.1 Pseudomonadota bacterium | reverse complement strand
CTGATGCTGGCCTCCAACAACGTGATTTTCCCGGCTTCGGGTGAACCATCGATCGTGCCTTCGCAAGACATCGTGCTGGGCCTGTACTACACCACCCGCGCCCGTACCAACGGCAAGGGCGAGGGCATGTTCTTCGCTGATACAACCGAAGTACGCCGGGCCTGGGACCTGGGTGAAGTTGACCTGACCAGCCGCGTCACCGTGCGGATCAAAGAAGTGATGGTGGACAAGGCCACCGGCGAGAAAACGCCCAAGCTGCGCCGTGTGGAAACCACAGTCGGCCGTGCGCTGCTGTCTGAAATTCTGCCGCCGGGCCTGCCGTTTGAGTACATCAACAAGGCGCTGAAGAAAAAAGAAATCAG
The DNA here is from genome assembly GCA_046049785.1 of Pseudomonadota bacterium. GTDB lineage: Bacteria > Pseudomonadota > Gammaproteobacteria > Burkholderiales > Burkholderiaceae_C > JBJOQV01. The sequence continues at coordinate 3,889 of JBJOQV010000149.1, read as the reverse complement.
CAAACTCATCAACGCGTCATTCCGCAAGTGTGGTCTGCGTGAAACGGTGATTCTGGCCGACAACTTGATGCAAAACGGCTTCAAGCTGGCAACCCGCGCGGGCATTTCGATTGCCATGAACGACATGGTGATTCCTGCCGCCAAGGTTGGCCTTGTGTCTGCAGCCGCCAAGGAAGTCAAAGAGATCGACCAGCAGTACACCTCCGGTCTGGTGACTGCCGGTGAGCGCTACAACAAAGTGGTGGACATCTGGGGCCGCGCCGGCGATCAAGTCGGCAAGGCGATGATGGACTCGCTCGCGCAGGAAGATGTGGTCGATCGCCATGGTAATACCGTCAAACAAGAGTCGTTCAACTCCATCTACATGATGGCCGACTCAGGTGCACGCGGTTCTGCAGCGCAGATTCGCCAGCTCGCCGGTATGCGCGGCCTGATGGCCAAGCCGGACGGCTCGATCATTGAAACGCCGATCACCGCGAACTTCCGCGAAGGTCTGAACGTGCTGCAGTACTTCATCTCCACCCACGGCGCGCGTAAGGGCCTGGCGGATACGGCACTGAAAACCGCCAACTCCGGTTACCTGACGCGCCGTCTGGTGGACGTGACGCAGGATCTGGTCGTGACCGAAGACGATTGCGGCACCCAAAACGGTGTGGCGATGAAGGCGCTGGTTGAAGGCGGCGAAGTTATTGAGGCACTGAAAGACCGCATCCTCGGCCGTGTGACGCAGGGCGACGTGATGAACCCCGAAACCGGCAACGTGCTGTATGAAGCAGGCACTCTGCTGGACGAAGACGCGGTTGAGCGCATCGAAGCGCTGGGCATTGATGAAGTCAAAGTCCGCACCCCGCTCACCTGCGAAACCCGCTACGGCCTGTGTGCCAAGTGCTACGGCCGCGATCTGGGCCGCGGCGCGATGGTCAACTCCGGCGAAGCAGTGGGCGTGATCGCTGCGCAATCCATCGGTGAGCCAGGTACGCAGTTGACGATGCGCACCTTCCACATCGGCGGCGCCGCGTCGCGCGCCGCCATGGCCTCCAGCGTGGAAGCCAAGAGCGCGGGCGTGGTGCGCTTTACCGCCACCATGCGTTACGTGACCAATGCCAAGAGCGAGCTGATCGTGATCGGCCGCTCCGGCGAGGTCATGATTACCGACGACAACGGCCGCGAACGTGAACGCCACAAGATTCCGTACGGCGCGACACTGCTGGTCAAAGACGGCGACAAGATTGCCGCCGGCACCAAGCTGGGCACCTGGGATCCGCTGACGCGTCCGATCATTACCGAGTACGCCGGCCGCGCCAAGTTCGAGCACGTTGAAGAAGGCGTGACCGTGGCCAAGCAGATCGATGAAGTGACCGGTCTGTCCACGCTGGTGGTGATCGATGCCAAACGCCGCGGCTCCGCCAAGGCGGTGCGTCCGCAAATCAAACTGCTGGATGGTGTGGGCAAAGAAGTCACGCTCGCAGGCACCGATCACCCGGTGACGGTGAGCTTCCCAGTCGGCGCGCTGATTACGGTGAAAGACGGTCAAGACATCAAGCCGGGTGAGTTCCTGGCCAAGATTCCGACCGAAAGCCAGAAGACGCGCGACATCACCGGCGGTCTGCCAAGGGTGGCCGAGCTGTTTGAGGCGCGTTCACCGAAAGACGCCGGCATGCTGGCCGAGGTGACCGGTACCGTGACCTTTGGTAAAGAAACCAAGGGCAAGCAGCGTTTGGTGATCACTGATCTGGACGGCAACGCGCACGAATTCTTGATCCCCAAAGACAAGAACGTGCTGGTGCATGAAGGCCAGGTAGTCAACAAGGGTGAGTTGATTGTGGACGGCGCAGCCGACCCACAAGATATTCTGCGCCTGCTTGGTATCGAATCGCTGGCGCGCTACATCGTTGATGAAGTGCAGGACGTGTACCGACTGCAAGGTGTCAAGATCAACGACAAGCACATCGAAGTGATCGTGCGCCAGATGCTGCGCCGCGTGCAGGTGACTGAGCCCGGCGACACCGGCTTTATCCAGGGCGAGCAGGTCGAGCGCTCTGAGATTCTGGATGAGAATGACAAGGCCACCGCCGCTGGCAAGCGGCCGGCCGTGTACGAAAATATCCTGCTGGGTATCACCAAGGCATCGCTGTCGACGGATTCCTTCATTTCCGCAGCGTCTTTCCAAGAAACCACGCGCGTGCTGACCGAAGCCGCGATCATGGGCAAGAAGGACATTCTGCGTGGCCTGAAGGAGAACATCATCGTCGGCCGCCTGATCCCTGCCGGCACCGGCCTTGCCTATCATGTCGCCCGCAAAGAGCGTGAAAGACTCGAGGAAGAAGAGCGCGCCGCATTGGCCGCCTTTGTGACTCCGAGCGATTCCGCTGATGCGAGCGAGGGTGAAGCGACGGTAGAAGCTGGCTCCGGAGGCGAAGCGCAGCCTGAGTAGTATTTGTAGCTGCTTTAGTCAAAGCGCCGCAGGTGAAAACCTGTGGCGCTTTTTTCTTGGCGCATCGTCATTGCGAGCGCAGCACGGCGATGTCGGCAGTTTGTAGATGCTCTACGCAATATCCATGCGCCTTTTCAGGCAAAAATGGCTGAAAAAGCGCATGGATATTGCGTAGACTGCTTAGAATAGCGTTCAAAAACACTACAAATAGCGTTTGAGCAGCGGCGCGAGTCGCGCTTTTGCTGCATCATCCATCGCCGCCACCGGCGTGATCAACGCACTTTTCAGCGCATCATGCGCTGCAGAAACTGGCGGCGTGTGATGCAGGCGCTTGATCACCGCGCGCACCAGGTTCTGTGCGTTGCCGACGTTTTCCATCATGGTGGCAATCGCCATCTCGGCGGTGACGTCGGCCTCGTGTTCTTTCCAGCAGTCGTAGTCGGTGACCAATGCCAGCGTGGCGTAGGCGATCTCGGCCTCGCGCGCCAGCCGCGCCTCGGGCATGTTGGTCATGCCGATCACTTTTGCATTCCAGCTACGGTACATATGGCTCTCAGCGCGGGTGGAAAACTGCGGGCCTTCAATGCACACGTAGGTGCCCTTGTCGATCACTTTGCCGCGGCCAAACCCGGTTGTTTTCGCGGTGTCATGCACCAGAGCGCGCAGCGTGGGGCACACCGGGTCGGCCAGCGAAGCATGCGCGATCACGCCGCTACCAAAGAAGGTGCGGGCACGTAGCCGTGTCATGTCGATGAATTGGTCCGGCAGCACCAGATCGCGCGGCGCGGCTTCTTCAGCCAGCGAGCCCACCGCAGAAACCGACAGCAGATATTTCACCCCGAGCGACTTAAGCGCCCACATATTCGCCAGAAACGGAATTTCAGACGGCAGCAGTTTGTGGCCGCGCGCATGCCGCGCCAGAAACACGACCGGCGCGCCATCGAGCCTGCCGGCAACCAGATGATCGGAGGGTTTGCCATATGGCGTATCGAGAGCAAGCTCCTGCGTTTCAGTCAGGCCGTCCATCTGATACAGGCCGCTGCCGCCAATGACGCCAATTGCGATGGATGGATTTGATGGTTGTGCCATGCCGTATCCTGAATTTTGCGGTTGGTTCGTGAGTCGATTAGCGCAAGCTTATCCTGACTGGCCGCGGCACCTGCTGCGTAAGGCTGCCGCAGCTTGCGCGACCAAAGTAAAACCTCGTCTATATTCCAGCAACCTACCTGCTCAGGCTTACTCATGCACGCTACCCTGCCGCTGCTGATCAATACGAACTTTCCGGCCATTGCGCGCCGCCGGCTCGAGACGCTGCAGATCAATCTGGGCTACACCTGCAATCAGACCTGCCAGCATTGCCATGTCAATGCCGGGCCGAATCGCACTGAGCAGATGGATCTGGAAAACATCGGCTGGGTGCTGGATGTACTGCGCGGCGGCGAAGTGAAAACGCTT
>JBJOQV010000148.1:0-8279 GCA_046049785.1 Pseudomonadota bacterium | reverse complement strand
TTCAGGGCGTGCGTGAAAGCGCAGACCAATGGCTGCTGCGTCAGGTGCAGGCGCGGCAAGACAACGTGGTGATGAGCAACAAGACCGTGGTGCTGGCCGATGACATCCGCCTGCTCGACCTGACTGCCAAGCACCAAGGCGAGCTTGAAACGCGGCTGCGCAATGGTGTGGAATTCAAGGCGTATGAAGGCGCGCTGCAGCGCATGGGGCAGGAATGGCTGCGGCTGATGCTTGCACCGCTGAACGTAAGCCCGGTGTTTGAAAAATTACCGGAGGGCAGCGCATCGCAATCATTGGTGGATTTTCTCGCCGGGCAATCGCGGCAGATTGAAGGGCAGCGCAGCGCGTTGCAACTGCAGCTAAGCAAAGTCGCAGACGTGATTGCGCCGGAGGCGAACCAAGCGCCGTAAGCATCGACGTAGTATTCATGCGGGTTTTGGGCCTGTTTTGGCCGGAAACACTCATGGATATTGCGTGCACGCATTTCAAAGCGTCCCCAAGCGACAGTGGGCGCCCCGCATCGGTGCTTAAAACACGCCGCTTAAGCCCGGTGACCGCTGCGTCACCTTCGATTGATGGCGATCAATGGCCTGGCGCAAACTCGCGCCACAATAAAAGTCTCTCCACCAGCGATTGCGGATGCACTGCTATGAAAAACACTGCTGCACGTGCCCGGCACTCGTACGCGTCGCGACGAGTTGGCTGATCCGCCTGCAGTGTGCCCGCCGTGAAGCTCCATGCGCCGCCAGCAAGACCTTGGATGGCATACTCGTGGCCGGACATAACCCCTGCGTTTGACGATTGGGAGCTCTGGCGCGCAGCGGCAGAAGTTGCGCGCGCCGGATTCTTGGACGCGCCAAGTCTTGCGCTGCTGGCGCAGACGCGGCGCCAGGCGTTAATACGGCACGCGTCGCGGCACTCTGCCTTTTATCAGCAGCACTATCGCGGGATCGACCCGCTTTCAGCGCCGCTCACAGCCCTGCCTCCGGTGAACAAGAAGCTGCTGATGTCCCGGTTTGATGCGTGGGTGACTGATCCACATGTAACGCAGCAAGGTGTGCTCGCGTTTATGCGCAACACGCAGCAGATCGGACAGTATTACCTGGGCCGCCATGCAGTCTGGACAAGCTCCGGCACGACGGGAACACCAGGCATTTTTGTGCATGATCGCAGTGCCTTGGCCGTGTATGACGCGTTGACCGCAACGCGCTTTGATGGCGGCGGGATTCTGCGCAATTTCTTGCAGGGCTTGGTACTGCAGGGCGGGCGCGCTGCGTTGATTGCCGCGGTGGGCAGTCATTACGCGGGCGCTGCAACCTGGATGCGGCTGCAGCGGCGCCATCCGTGGCTGGCATCCAGCGCGCGCGTGTTCTCCGTTTGCGCACCGCTGCACGCGTTGGTGAAGGATTTGAATCGCTTTCAACCCGCCTTTGTCGCAAGTTACCCCAGTGTTTTGCTCGCATTGGCGCAGGCGCGGCAAGCAGGGCAGCTGGCCATCTCGCCGACGGCGCTGTGGTCTGGCGGCGAAGTGCTTACGCCAAGCGCAAGGTTGCTGATCGAGCAGGCGTTTGGATGCCGCGTGGTCAATGAATATGGGGCATCCGAATGCATGAGCATTGCGTTTGAGTGCCGCCACGGCAATTTGCATGTCAACGCAGATTGGGTGCAACTTGAACCGGTGGACAAACATTACCAGCCGGTTCACCCCGGCGTAGACCCGCATACGGTACTGCTCACCAACTTTGCCAACCGCGTGCAACCGCTGATTCGATACGATCTTGGCGACCGCGTGACGGCTGTGCCGCAGCCGTGCCCATGCGGCAGCACGCTGCCGGCGGTGCGTGTCGACGGCCGCCGCGACGATACCTTGTATCTGGATACGCCATCCGGCCGGCAGATCGCACTGGTGCCAATGACCATGACCACAGCGATTGAGCAAGCCAGTGGCGCGCACCGGTTCCAGATCAGGCAAACCGCGCGCCACCGGTTTGATCTTCGCTTGGTCGCAGATCAGCCGGGCGGCACGCCAGAGGCGCGGCGGGTTGCTGCAGCAGCCCTGCGCGCGCTGCTGGCGCGGCATGGGTTGAAGCATGTGCAAGTAACGGCCAGCGATGAAGAGCCGCAAATCGACCCAGGCAGCGGCAAACTTCGCCAAGTGATCGGCTTGCCGCACTGAACAACGTTGTTTGATGTCTTATACGTTCTGCAGCGCCCTGATGACTGCGGCCTGCACGCCCGCGTCATACACCATCGCCACGTGGCCAATGCCGCTGAACTCTATTGTCTGCGCACCTTCCAGCACCTGCACCGCCTGCGGCGAGGCGATGTTGTCTTGATGCGAGAGCATGATCGTAAAGAGCGCGCGGCGCGGTGGCGTTTCACTTTCAGAAAGCTCCAGCAGCCATAAGCTGAGCTGCCGCATTTGCCAGGCGTCCTTGCCGTGCCCAAAGCGCGCCAGAAACGTGCCTTGATGCGGCGTGCCAATGGTGATGACTTTGGCGATGGCGCCATCGCCATGTGCGCGCAGATAGGCGCGCGCCGCCAGCCCGCCCATGCTGTGGCATACCAGCGCGATCTTGGGCGCGCCCGTGCGCGACTGCAAGCGGCGCACGGCGTGGTTGATGCTGGTGGCGTAGTCGTCAATCGAGCCATAGACGGGCTCAAGATTGATTGCCGAGCTGGCGTGGCCGCGCGCTGCGAGCACCCTTGCCATCGACCGCCAGAGCGCACGGTTGCAAAAATAGCCGTGTAGAAACAGCACCGGCACACTTGCACTGTAGGCAATCCGCTGCCCGGCCATGCGGCGGTTGGCCAGCCAGGGCTGCGCAAAGGTAAATGTGCGAATCGAGGCCCAAAGCTCGAGCGCGTAGCAGCCAATCCAACCAAGCACACCAATTCGGTGCTGCGCCGGCGCCTTGCTTGCAGCAATCCCGGCCAACACAAACTCAAGCAGGATGATGGCGGCATGCACCACAAAACCCGCGGCAATACCAATGGCAATTGCACTTGGCCAGCCAAAGCCCTTGTACTTGTGCAAGGCCCACGCGATGGCCACGGCGGCCAGCACCTGAACAATGAAAATGACGCGCTGGATTGCTGCGGCGCTCATGCATCCAATCTTGGCGCGGGCTTGCCAGAAAGTTGGGCCGCCAAACGGCTGGCCAGCTTGGTGGTCAGGCCGTAGATCGACAGTTGTGGGTTGGCGCCAATCGAGGTGGGGAACAGCGATCCGTCAAACACTGACAGATTCTCAATTTGCCAATGCCGGCCGTCGGGCCGCGTCACGCCCTTGTTTGCGTCCGCGGCCATGCCGGCGCCGCCCATCACGTGGGCGCTGACAACGCGGGTGATCAGCGGCTTCATAGGCAAGTTTGTAATCGCAGTCTTGGCCTCTTGCCAACTGGCGTATCCCCCAGATTGCTCATGCACGGGATACACACGTTTCGCGCCGGCGGCAAACTGAATCTCTGCCATCGACAGCAGCGCGCGCCGCGCGCCGTCCCACACGTAATCAGAAATCGGATAGTCCAGCACCGGCGAGCCGTCTTTGCGCAGCTCGACTTTGCCGCCCGCGGATTCTGGATGAAACCCATCGCGCAGCAGCGCCAGCAGGGCATGCGTGCGCGAAAAATCGGCCATGATGTCGGCATGCACCTGACCAAAGCCATGCACGGTGGAGGCAAACAGCACCGGGTGCAGCGGCGGCGCTTCCAGCTTGTAGCCCATCTGTTTTTCGTGGCCTTCGCCGTCGATCGGGAGCGAATCCAGAAAATGATCCGAATAAATCGTTTGCGGCGCGCCGGCGTAGCCTTCGACTTTTTGTTCCATCAGCGCCGATGAAATCACCACCGGATGCAGGAAAGTACGCGTGCCCAGCGTTTTGTGCGGGTCGGGCGCGGCCGAGCGCAGCAGTACGCCGGGCGAGTTGATCGCGCCGCCCGCCAGCACATAGTGCTTGGCCTTGATGCGAAACGCGTTGCCTTCCGGCGCAAGCCCAAGCGCATCCAGCGGCTGTACGACAAGCGCCTGCACCTGGTTGCCGGAGAATTCAAACTTGTGCGCCGAGCAGCGTGTAAACAGCCGCGCACCGCGGTCCAGCGCAAAGGGCAGGGTGGTCACCAGCATCGACTGCTTGGCGTTGGTGGGGCAGCCCATGCCGCAGTAACCCAGGTTCCAGCAGCCGCGCACGTTGCGCAAAATCGCCGGCGCTGGAATGCCCAGCTTGGCTGCGCCGCGCTTGAGCAAGTCATTGTTTTCATTGGGCGGCGTGAGCCATGCGCCAATGTCAAGCCGCGTTTCAGCTTGGCTGAAAAAGGGGCCGAGCGCTTCCGGCGTCATCTCGGTCAGGCCGAATTTTTCGCGCCAGTACGCCTGTGTGGCGTGCGGGGTGCGAAATGAACTGGTCCAGTTCACGGTAGTAGAGCCGCCCACGGCGCGGCCCTGCAGGATGTTGATGGCCTTGTCTTTGGTCTTGCGCGCGGCAGATTCTTGATATAGCTGCGGGTAGGCATCGGCCTCGCGCATTTTGAAGTCGCTGCTGCTTTTGAGCATGCCTTCTTCGATCAGCACCACATCCAGCCCGGCCTTGGCGAGCAGCTCGGCGCTCACGCCGCCGCCCGCGCCGGTGCCTACGATCACCACGTCGCAGGTGATGTCAGCCTGGTTCTTCGGACTGGCCGCAACCTTCCAGCCACGCGCCAAACCTTCTTTGATGGGATCAGCAATAGCCATTCGAGCCTTTCGCAATTCGCGCTAGCGAATTCGACGGGTTACTCCCTCCCCTGCTGGCAGGCGAGGGCGGGGTGGGGTTGTGTGAAGAAGGGGTAGCTTGCGCTTGCATATGGCAGCCTCAAGCTGGCAATTTAATCGGCCCAGGGTAGCCGGTATGCGCCCAGGTGGACTCATCAGCGTAGTAGCTGCCGACGATCAAATCATGCAGCGCGTGATAGCCCACTTGCAGCAGGCCAAGCGAATGCGTGCGCCAGCTTTGCAGAAAGGCGGCAAGTTCTTCAGGTTTGGCCTCGCGCCACGGCACTGCAATACCCGCAGCCAGGCGGCGAAACACGCTGTTTGACAGCAGCCCAAACAGTTCACCAATTTCATCTTGCACCGGCAGCGGCAAACTGGCGATGGCGCCTTTAACGCGCTCGACCGCGGCGGCGATCTGCGGCGCAGTCAGTGGCCCGCCCGGCGCGCCGACCACAGCGGGCACAAGCGCAGTTAGCAGCGCGGCTGCGTCAGGCGTGGCGAGCGCGGCGCGCTTGGGTGCAGCATGCTGCGTGCTCCACCACCAGCCGCCGGCGGCCAGCAGCGCAGCGCTGCCCGTGCCCACGGCGAGAAATGTACGGCGTTTCATGTGTGTCTCCCGATTATTCGGTACTTGTTGCCGCATTCTAAGTGCAGCAGATAGAGCGATTGATCTAATCACTTTTCGCTACCATTGCTGCTATGTCCAAGCGTGCCGATTGGCAAACTCATGTTGCGCAAACCTTGCAACGCATTCACGTGGTGCGCGGCGACGTGGCGCCGCCGGTGCGGCGAGCGCTGGCGCGCGTGCAGGCCTATCAGCGCAGCCGGTTGGCGCAGACCTATGCGGATTTTCTGGCCGACGCGCGCATCAAGCCCGCAGCGCTGTTCTTTCTGGATGAACTCTACTGCACCGCAGACGTAGCCGAGCAGCGCGACGCCGATGTGGAGCGGATTGTGCCGCTGATGGCCAAGGTGCTGCCGCAGGTGGCCCTGGACGCGGTAGGTGATGCGCTATCGCTGGATGCCATGTCTGCCGACCTTGACCACGCCATGGCACACGTGCTTTTGGAGCAGCACGGCGAAACCGCGCATGTCGATGAAGATATCTACGGTGAGCTGTACCGCGCCGTGGGCCAACAGCCCGCGCGCGAGCAGCAGCTCATGCTGCTGGACCGCACCGGCAAGACGCTGGCGCAGGCCGTGCGGCTGCCGCTGATCCGGCCCACCCTCGCGATGATGGAAATGCCCGCCCGCGCCGCCGGGCTGCTGCGCCTGCACACCTTTTTGGCGCACGGGCTGGATGCGTTTCGCCAACTGCCTGATCCGGCGATGTTTCTGCGCACAATCAATCAGCGTGAGACCGCGCTGATGCAGGAGCTGTTTGCGGCTTGAAATTCAGTGTTTTACAAGCAGATACGCAATATCCATGCGGGTTTTGAGGCAGAAATGGCTGGAAATGGCCGTGGATATTGCGTAGATGCAATTCATGCGCAGCTGCGAAGAACGCCAGGGGCGAGAAGTGTTTTTCTATTTGGATCTCTGCGGCGGCACATTGATCGCCGCTAGGTCTTTCCCGGCTTTTTGACCTTGCCCGGCGCGTAAAACAGCCGCGTGCCCAGCAGGCGGTCGTGCGCGAACTGCTGGTCGCGGTCAAACATGGCGTAGGCCACGCAGGCGATCAGCAGCAGGGCGACGACCAGCGGGTAGGTCAGTGCCACCACGGCGGCGGCGCCGGGGCTGCTTGCCAGCATCAAGCCTTTGGTGATCAGGGCGGCGAGCGTGACAATCAAGCCCCAGCCCAGCAGGTAGCGGGCAATGGCGCGGGCAATCGAGATGCGCGCGCCGTCGGCGGCGAGCAAGCGTACTTCCCAGGTTTTCATTGCCAGCGTCTGGCCGCTCTTGACCCAGAAAAACACAAAATACAGACCCATCACACAGGCGATGTAGGCGGAAAAGAAGGCCGCGCGCTCGGGCGGAATCGGGAAGGTGGTGCGTGTCACTGCCAAATACAGATAGGCGCTGATGAAATACACGCCAAACAGCAGCACGCATTCGTATCCCGCTGCCGCCAGACGCGGAAACAGCCGGGCGAGCGTGTGCGCAGGCGTGGCAGTGGCAGAAGGTGCGGGCAGGGGAGAAGAGGATTGAGCAGACACGGCGCGCATTCTACGCACCCGGTACGTGCGTTTTATCGCCGCAGTGCGGCCTGTATTAGTGGCAAAAAGAGTGTTACGCAATATCCATGCGGGTTTTGGGGCAAAAATGCTCCAAAACCCTTATGGATATTGCGTACAGTTAACTTATTTATTGGCTGGAGCGGTCTTGGACTGATCTGCTGCCTTACCTGCCGGCGGCAAGCCCTGAGCCGCTTTTTTCTCGGCTGCGGCTTTTTCGGCCAGCGCCTTCTTTTTCTCTTCAGGCAGGGCTTGATACTGCTCCCACTGCGCCTGCTTGGCGTCTTTGGGCACGGTCTTGGCTTTTTGGAAGTTCTCGCGTGCCTGGGCGCGCTGCTCCGGTGTCAGCGCCGCCCACTCGCGCATGCGCTCATGCACGCGCGCTTGCTCGGCGGGCTGCATGGCCGGGAATTTGGCCGCGATCTCAAGCCATTTGGTCTTTTGGTCGGACGGCAGTGTTTCCCACTTGCTTGCGAGCGGAGACAGCGCGGATTTTTGCGCCGCAGTCAATTCTGCCCACGCGGGTTTGCTAGCGCCAGCCTGCGCCACTTGAACGGGTGCAGTTTGTGCAAATGCAAACGTGGTAGCAGCCGCACTCAAGCAGGCTGCTACCCAGACTTTCAGGAGGGAAGAACGGCAAACACGGCGCATTTACTCGCCCTGTTGCAGGTAGCGGGTAAAGCCTTTGTCGAGATAGGCGGAAATCGGCAGATCGTCGGCGAGCATTTCTGCGTCGATCTTGGCCAGCTCGGCCGCGTGATCGGACTGCTGCGCCTGATGCAACCAGACCAGCCCCAGGATCACCGCAACTGCCGGAACCACCCAGCCGGCCCTGAGCCACCAGTTAGAAGGCTCATCCAGCGAGCCGCCGCGCGCAAGGGCCGGCGCAAGCACCGGCGCGGTGCGCCAGGCACCATCTTGCTTGCGGCGGGCCACGGCCAGCACGCGCGCTTTTTCAAGGCGCTGGATAACCCTGTCATCCAGACGGTTTGCAGATTGGTTAAGTGCAAGACGCACTTTGGAGGCAAATTTTTCTTCGCGGTTCATAGCACAATCCCCTTGGCTTGCAGCGCCTTCGCTAAGGCGTGAGTCGCGCGAGAGCAGTGGGTCTTTACGCTGCCTTCAGAGCAGCCCATCAGGGCTGCCGTTTCGGCAACATCCATATCTTCCCAGTAACGCAGCAGGAAGGCCTCGCGTTGACGGCCCGGCAGCTTTTGGATTTCGTCATCAATGGCTTGCAAAACCTGCTCCCGCTCCACCTTGTCGGCCGCGCTTTCAGCCTTTTCGGAGCCTTCTTCGGACTCCAGCGACTCCAGAATGTCGGAATCGTCGCCTTCGTCACCGTCTTTTCGGAAT
>JBJOQV010000147.1:0-4356 GCA_046049785.1 Pseudomonadota bacterium | reverse complement strand
CTCGCTGCGGTGATGATGCAGCTGCAGTGAAAGCGATTGCCCAGGCTTGACCACGATGCGCTTGATCTTGTAGCGCGGGCCTTCTTCGAGCGTGGTGTTGTTGCCCCAGGGCCGGTGCACGGTGGAATGCAGCTCAGTGCTTTCGTGTTTGCGTGCCTTGAGCTGGTCGACCACTTTTTTAACGTCTTGCGCCTTGCTTTTGTGCGCAACCAGCAGCGCATCCGGCGTATCTACCACCACCATATCAGACAGGCCCACCGTCGCAATCACGCGCTTGTCGCCTTGTACCAGTGTGTTCTGCGTATCTACCGCAACCACGTCGCCAGACAGCACATTGCCTTGCGCATCTGCGGTTTGCGCATCGGCAACGGCTGGCCACGCGCCCACATCGCTCCAGTCAAAGTGCGCGGGCACGACAGAAACGTTTTGCGCCTTTTCCATCAGCGCATAGTCGATGGAAATATTGGGCGCTGCAGAGAATTCTGCAGCAGGCAGTTTCAGCACGCGTGGATCGGGCGGGCTCGCGGCTACTGCTTTTTGTGCGGCTGCCAGCACGTCGGGCGCGTACTTGGCCAAGCCTTCAATCAAAGCGTTGGCCGTGAAGCAGAACATGCCGCTATTCCACAAGAAATTGCCGCTGGCGACGTACTGCGCCGCAGTCGCTGCATCCGGCTTTTCGACAAATCGTTTCACGCGCGCAATGCCGGTGGTGGCAGGCGGCACCTCGATGTAGCCATAGCCGGTCTCAGGGTGCGTGGGGCGGATGCCAAACACCACCAAGTCGCCTTGCTGCGCTTTTTCTACCGCCTGCGCCACACATTTGGCAAAGGCGACGCTGTCGTGAATCAAATGGTCCGCGGCCAGCACCAGCATGACGGTGTCACGGCCGTGGCGGGCTGCTGCATCAAGCGCGGCCGCTGCAATGGCCGGAGCGGTGTTGCGGCCGGAAGGTTCCATCACCAGCCGCGCGGCTGCGCCAGCAGGCACGGTTCCTGCAACGGACTCGGCAATCTTGAATTGATAGGCTGCGTTGGCTACCACCATGGTTTCAGACGCGCCGCAGGCCAAACCACGTGCAATCGTGAGCTCAAGCAAACTGTGCTTGCTACCCACCTGCATGAAGGGCTTGGGATAGCTGCTGCGCGATGCGGGCCAGAGCCGCGTGCCAGCGCCGCCGGCCAGAATCACGCTTATGAGGGATGGTTTGACTGTCACGGAGGATCCTTTTGATCTCGCCTAAACTCAAGACCTTGATTTTCCCATAACCGCGAGCCTTGCCATGCCCCTCAAAGTAGTGAGTTCGATTTTCAAAGCCTATGACATCCGTGGCGTGGTGCAAACCGCGCTGACGGCAGAGACCGTACGCGCCATCGGCCACGCATTCGGGCTCGACGCCAAAGCCAAGGGCATGACCGATTGCGTGGTGGGGCGCGATGGGCGGCTCACCGGGCCGGTGCTGATAGAGGCGCTGACTGAAGGCCTGCGCGACGCGGGCGTGAATGTGATCGATATCGGCATGGTGGCCACGCCCATGGTCTATTGGGCGACCTATCATCTGGGCACCGCCACCGGCGTGATGGTGACCGGCAGCCACAATCCACCGGAGTACAACGGCCTGAAAATGGTGGTGGCGGGTGATGCGGTGTATGGCGACGCGGTGCAAGATTTGCGCAAAGCGATTGAAGCCGGGTTGCCCGCGCCTGCGGCGCAGCGTGGCACGTATAAAACCGAGTTCATCGCGGATGCTTACCGCGCCCGCATCACGCACGATGTCAAGCTCGCCACACCCATCAAGGTGGCGGTGGACTGCGGCAACGGCGCGCCAGGCGCCTATGCGCCCAAGCTATTTCGTGAACTGGGCTGCGCCGTGACCGAGCTGTTTTGCGAGGTTGATGGTAACTTTCCCAATCACCACCCCGATCCAGCGCACGAAGAGAATCTGCAGGATTTGATCAAATGCCTGAAAGAGACCGATTGCGAAATCGGCCTGGCGTTTGACGGCGACGGTGACCGGTTGGGCGTGGTGACCAAAGACGGCCAGATCATCTACCCAGACCGGCAGATGATGCTCTACGCGCGCGATGTGCTGAGCCGCAACCCCGGCGCGCAGATTATCTATGACGTGAAATGCAGCCGCCTGCTCACCGAAGAGATCAAGCGCGCCGGCGGTGTGCCGCTGATGTGGAAGACGGGGCACAGCCTGCTGAAGGTCAAACTTAAGGAGACCGGCGCCCCGCTGGCTGGCGAGATGAGCGGGCACGTGTTTTTCAAAGAGCGCTGGTACGGCTTTGATGATGGACTCTATACCGCAGCGCGCCTGCTGGAGATTCTGTCCAAGGCCAAGGCCGCCGGGCAAGACATTACCGCGCTGCTCAACGGCCTACCCAATTCCAGCAGCACGCCGGAGCTGCAAATCAAGTGCGCCGAGGGCGAGAACACCAAAGTCGTTGCGCACATGCAGGCGAACGGCAAGTTTGAAGGCGCACAAAACATCGTGACGATTGACGGCATTCGGGTGGAGTATGCGGATGGATTTGGCTTGGCGCGGCAGTCCAACACCACGCCGGTAGTGGTGCTGCGCTTTGAGGCAGACAACCCCGCCGCGCTGGCGCGCATTCAAGGGCAGTTCAAGACTGCGATTGCAGCAGCCAAGCCGGATGCGGTGCTGCCGTTTTGAACTGACTTTTTTTCCCCTCTCCCTCCCAGGGGGAGGGCAAGGGTGAGGGTGCGGTGCTCAATTGCTGAGGTAGTTTGCTTAGCGTGGGTTTGGTATCAAAACTTATGGAAAGCTTGCACAGCGCCGCCATTTAACCCTCACCCCAACCCTCTCCCTGTGAGGTAGAGGGGGTTTAGGGAAACGCTGATTAAGTCCTCCGTTCGGGCTGAGCCTGTCGAAGCCTATTTGCAAGTGTTTGATTTGATTAAACTTTTCGCAAATGCGTTTCGACAGGCTCAACGCGAACGGACCTAATCAGCGTTTCCTTAGGTGTTTACGCAATATCCATGCGGTTTTTCAAGGCAAAATGGCTGAAAAGCCGCATGGATATTGCGTAGAGCACTTAAAAAAGCACAGAATCTGCGTTGATTAGCCGCGAGCCGCGTTACTGCATCTCCTGCTTGGCCACAAACTCCCAAAACGCCTGCGTGCTGGCCTTGGCGTTGCGGCCGGCTTGGGGGCGCTCGCGGATCAGGCGGATTTCCATCTCAATACCCATATCGCTGGCCTGCGCCAGCGTTTTGGCTTTCAGCTCGCGCCGCACTGCACTTTCGGGCAGAAACGCCACGCCGTGGCCGGCCAATGCCATCATTTTCAGCACCTCGGCCATGTCGGTCTCAAACACTTTGGTCAGATGCACCGGGCGGGGCTGCTCGGTAAGCATCACATCCACCATGCGGCCCAGATACGCGCCCTGCGTGTAGCTTAAGAAAGGCACCGGATTGGCGCGCGTGCCGGGCAGTACGCGCTCGGGCTTGCCGTCCACGGCGCGGGTGTAGGGATGCATCACTTCAAGACCAAGCGTGAGCATGTCGTAGCGGCCAGGGTCCAGGTGCACCGGCTGGCGCGGGTGGTGGTAGACCATCACCATGTCGCAGCCGCCATCCACCAGCGTCATCACCGCATCGTGCACGTTAAAGGCAGACAGGCGTGTGGATAGGGCACCAAAGCCTTTTTCAACGTTGGTGAGCCACTGCGGAAAAAACGTCATCGCCAGCGTGTGCGGCACGGCAAATGCAATCGTGTCGGGGCTGGCGGTTTGTTTGCCGCGCAGCAAGGCGCGCACGCTGTTGATGGAGCCGAGCATCTCAAGGGCCTGCTCGTAAAACACCTGGCCGGCCGGTGTGAGCTTGGTGGGGTAGCTGGTGCGGTCAATCAGGTCCACGCCCACCCAGCCTTCCAGCGCCTGAATGCGGCGGCTAAAGGCGGGCTGCGTCACGTTGCGCAGCTCGGCCGCGCGGGAAAAGCTGCGCGTTTCCGCCAGCGTCACAAAATCTTCAAGCCATTTGGATTCCATAGGAAGTTATCCGAATTCGCGGAAGCGAATTCGGCCGAATGCCCCCTCCCCTGCGTGCAGGGGAGGGCGGGGGGTGGGGTGAACTGGGAGCTGCATCGGAACGTAAGTTTATTGCGTTAACGCAGTTTCTTCGCTCGATTCGGAGCTTTGCAGCGCCCACATGCGCGCAAACGCGCCATCGCGCGCGATCAGCTCGTCAAAGGTTCCGCGCTCGATCACGCGGCCGCCTTCCATCACTATGATTTGATCCGCATCGACTACGGTGGATAAGCGGTGCGCGATGATCAGCGTCGTGCGGTCTGTGGAAATCGCTTTGAGCTGCGCGGCGATAGCCTGTTCAGTG
>JBJOQV010000146.1:0-3056 GCA_046049785.1 Pseudomonadota bacterium | reverse complement strand
CACCGAGCGCAGCAGCAAGACCCAGGTTGGGGTTTCAAACTGAAAAAACAGGCGGATGATGAGCACCAGCCCAACTGCCATCAGCAAGGCTGTCAGGAGCTGGTGGGTCGACAAACCTTTGAGCGGGCCGGACTGCACGCGTCTGAACGGTATGAAGCGCAGGATACTTTGCATGCCGCAACGCTAACGCAGTTTGCAGGCCACGTGGAGCCTTGCATGGATCAAGCGCGGAAAGCTTGGAATGAATTACGCGGTCTGCGTGCTTTTAGTCCGAAATCTAAAATAGACTACGCAATATCCATGCGGGTTTTCAGGCATAAATGGCTGAAAACCCGCATGGATATTGCGTAGAGGCATAAAAAAACGCCCAAATGGGCGCCTTTTATTGCACGAAGAGATCCTTCGCGCCGCTCAGGATGACATCTTCGGCACAAGGCCGAAGATGTCATTTCACGCGCGCGCGGTACTCGTGCGTGCGGGTATCGATCTCGATCTTGTCGCCAATGGCAACAAACGCAGGCACCTGGATTTCATACTTGGTGGGCTTGATACGCGCCGGCTTCATCACCTTGCCAGAGGTATCGCCCTTGACTGCCGGCTCGGTGTATTCCACCTCGCGCACAAGCGCGGTGGGCAGCTCGACCGAGATGGCCTTGCCTTCGTAGAACACCACTTCAGCCGGCATGCCTTCTTCGACGTAGTTGAGCGCGTCGCCCATCATCTCGCCCTCGATCTCGTACTGGTTGTAGTCGGCGTCCATCCACACGTACATCGGATCGGCAAAATAGCTGTAAGTGACTTCTTTGCGGTCGAGCATGAGCACTTCAAACTTCTCGTCGGCCTTGAACACAGTTTCTGTGCCGCTGCCGGAGAGCAGGTTTTTCATCTTCATCTTGACCACGGCGGCATTGCGGCCGGATTTGTTGTATTCGGCCTTGAGCACTACCATCGGATCCGAACCAATCATCACAACATTGCCTGCGCGGAGTTCTTGCGCGATCTTCATAAACACACCTGAGAAAGTTGGACTGCGAATATGGCCGCTGCTGCCGGCCACCGCGGCGCTACTGGGCCGAAGTTACCGTGGATTCTTGCGCAGCGGCCTCTGAGACCTGCAAGTTTAGCTTGTCGCGGACAAAACTAGCCAATTGGCTGCCGAGGTCTTCCTCCAGCCAGACGCGGCCTGCAACACCCTGGGCATGCACGCCCCAGCGCGGGAGCAATTGCATCATCTCGTCAAACGTGCCTGCGGGCCAGTGGTGATTGTTCCAGGCGCTGTGCGCCGCCCGCACGATCGACTGCAGCTCGGGCGCTGCGCCGATCTCCCACCACTGGATGAACGCCTGAAGCTTGTTCAGATGCGCATAGTCTTCCTGCGCATAGATGTTCCAGACAAACGGCTTGCCGGCGAGCACCGCGCGCACTAGAGAATCTTCGCCGCGTACAAAGTTTAAGTCGCAGGCGGCGAGCAGTTCATCAAAGCGCGCCTGCGGGCAAAACGCCAGCCGCTGAAAGCTCATGCGGCCTTGCCGGACAATCGATTGCGTGCCCAGCAAACGGTCGGCCACCGCGCCGCTGGGAATCAGAAAGTGCAGCGCGCGACCGGTACTGGCGGCGTCCTCCAGCATCGGATCAATACAGGCGGCGGGGTAGCAAAACAACAGCGCGACGGTGGCTTCAGGGTCGGGGCGCACGCCAAAGCTCTTGAGCACGGCGCGCGGATCATGCGCGGCAGCGGTCATGGCAGACAGCTCGGCAGGCGCGTGGATCACACCGCCGGTATGGTCCCAAAAGCCGGGGAAAAAGAAATACTTGGTCAGCCCGTTTGTCTGCGGCGAGGGCAGCGTGTGGCAGCCCGACACCCAGGCTTCTGCGCTCAGATATTCAAGGTTGATCCATACCGGCGCACGGCTGGCCTCGCGCATGCGCTCGATGTATGCGGCGGGCGGGTCACAGGCAAACGCCTCAATCACCACCTGAGCGCACGCGCTGACCTCGCCCTGCTCCCAGGCCAGCACTTCCACGCCGCGCAGCACCTGCACTTTGCGCTGCGCGTGCAACTGCGGCTCGATCGCGGCGAGTGGCAGAAGGTTGTCAATGAACAAGCGGACGCGCCAGCCCAGCCCTTGCGACAAGCGCTGCGCCAAGCGCCAGCACACGCCAGCGTCGCCAAAATTGTCTACCACACGGCAAAAGATATCTGCAGACAGCGTGTGTCGGTCGACAGCATGGACAAAGTCAACAGCCATAGACCGCTTTATAGCGCGGTCTACCTGATTTGTTCAAACTTTGTCTAAGAAAGAACAGAACAAAAGTTAGCTAAATCGCAAAGATTTCGACATCAAAGTGTAGATGGAGTGCTATTTCTGCATCGGCAGTTCGACACGGCGCGTTTTGCCGGATTCGCCGGGGAAGCCGTCAAACACCGAAGCTACAAGGTAAGGCATGATCACCGGCAGGGTTTTGGTGGTGCCTTCGCTTACTGCAGTTGCTTCAAATACGCGCTTGCCGCCCTGCTCTATCGCCAGCTTGAGCGTGCGTGTGTAGACCTGCATGGTGTAGGTGCGCTCCATGAAAGGCCCCCAGAAGTAAGGCGGATAATCCCAGGCAGAGCGGTAAGGCCAGAATGGGCTGCGATAGCCCCATGTGTCAACCGGCTCACTGACTTTGACTTCACGCGACTGGATGTCAGGCGTAAAACTGACCGACAGCGCGCCGCCCGCATCTTTGCGCGTATAGCCTAGGCGGGCGAGCTGATCGGCAACCAAACGCTCATATTCCTGGGTTTCCAGGCTTTTGGGGTCTTTGCTTGCTGCTCCGGCAAAGGAAAAGGTTTTGTCCGCGACAGTCTGCGGCCACTGGTGGAATGATGTGACATCGCTACGCACCATCGGGGGCGTAACCGCGCAAGCAGAAAGCAATAACGCGACCGGAATCAGCAGCAGTGACAGCGAGCGCATGGAATTCACCCCTTGAGTTGATTTAGAGCCAAGCGCATTCATTATCAAACACACCCTGTAAATGCGGTACCAGCGGCGTGTTACACCTTGTAAATC
>JBJOQV010000145.1:0-2890 GCA_046049785.1 Pseudomonadota bacterium | reverse complement strand
GGGGGTAGCTCAGCTGGGAGAGCGTCGCGTTCGCAATGCGAAGGTCGGGAGTTCGATCCTCCTCCTCTCCACCACCTCGCTGCCAAGCAGCGCCGGCTGTCACCGGAACCATAAGCGTGCCGCTTCGGCACGCTTATGCTTATTTTCGGGTGGCCCATTTATGCTTCCGCGATCTCTCCCCTTAAGGTAGCAATCTCATTCCCGGCTCGTAAGCAAAAACTCCGAATACATTCAATAAGATAGAGCCGCTTGGGAGGCATGCGAAACCAGAACAGCCTTTCGGCCTACTCAAAATAGGTCGCTACCTGGGCAAAGCCCAGGACTGATCTTTTGACACAGTGAGATTAGCGCTCTGACAGGACGGGTGCGGTTGCAATGGAAGCGTGATCATCCAGGCAGGCGACGAGCTGACGAGCCACGCTGCGGCGCGCGATGCGCATACCGGACTTGGGCTGCTGGTGCACGCTGAAGACGAGCGCGCCGCGTGGCGCGCCGTCGTGCAGTCCCACCGGACGCAGTATGGTCCATTCCAGACCCGAGGCCATGAGCAGCGCTTCCTGTTCGTCGTGATCGCGATAGGTATGGCTGAGGTTTGTCTTGCGTACTAACCAGCGCATGATCCACGGCATGTCGCCTAACGAGTCTCCGGCGCCAGCCGCGCTCATCAGCACCACACGACGCACGCCCTGCGCATGGGCGGCTGTCAGCACGTTGCGCATCACACCGGCCATAAAGCCTGGCGGGCTGACGGGCTTGGCCCACGGCGCGTCGGACACCCGGTTGTTGTTGAGCGCACTGATCACGGCATCGCAGCCTTTCATGGCGTTCGCAACGTCGCTGGCCGAGGAAGGATTGCCGGCTACGACGGTGAGATGCGGGTTGGTTTGCGTCAGAGCTTCCGGGCGGCGCACGAGCGCCACCACCTGAAGGCCGCGCTGCAAGGCTTCGTCAATGACGAGCTGCCCCGTGCGTCCGGTGCCACCGAGAAGAAGAATGCGTTCGATCATAAGGATATTTCCATGGAGGTGTTGTCAGGGTTGTCGAAGCGGAAACTTGAAGCGGTGATGCCGCCAAAAATCCCGTGCTCTTGATAGACGCATGTGGCGTCATCGTCGCCGGCGGCACCCACCGCCACCATCAAAGGCAACAGGTGTTCCTCGCGCGGATGCGCCAAGCGGGCTGCAGGGGCACTCAACCAGTCCCGCAATCGCCTCGCGCGATCTGTCGGTGGAGCGCCCATCGTTTCATGGAGCCAGGCGTCGAAGGCTTCGGAAGGCGCTCGCGCCTGCGGACCGAAGGCGCCTAGGTTGTGATAGCTCAAACCGCTGCCGACAATCAGCACCCCCTCATCGCGCAGCGGCGCCAGCGCCTGCCCGAAGGCCAGATGCTCGGTCGGGTCGAGGCCGCGACGCAGCGACACCTGCAATACCGGCACATTGGCTTGCGGATACATCACGGCCAGCGGCACAAAGGTGCCGTGGTCATACCCGCGCGTGGTGTCCATTGCTACTGGCAGTCCTGCCGAGGTGACGAGGTCATGTACCCGCCGGGCGAGCTGCGGAGCGCCCGGCGCCGGGTACACAATCTTGTAGGTGTGTGGCGGGAAGCCACCGTAGTCATAGACCATGCCGGGACAGGGATTTGCGCCCAGCGTAAAGACCGGCGCTTCCCAGTGGGCCGTGATCAGCAGTACCGCATCGGGGACCCTGCCGACCTGGCGCGGCATGTCGGCCAGCGCATCGGCCAGGTTCTTCAGCGCCGTAGCCATTTCAGGCACCCAAGGCCATGGGCCGCCGCCATGCGATACAAAGTAAGTGGGCAGTCGCTTGGTCATAGACTTTCTCCAACAGGTCCGCGCTTCAGCGAGACTGTAGCTGTTCTTTATGCGCCGCCAACCAAGCTGCGAAGGTCTGCGGCGCCCGCCCGGTGATGCGCTGGTAGTCACCGGTGACTGTGCCTACGTGGCCTGCCGCCGTGTTCGCGTCGAAGGAGGCGAGCACCTGTGCTACGGGTTCGGGGAGTCCGGCACTGATCATGCCCTGCACCAAGCCAGCGACCGGTACCGGCACAACGTTGATCGGCCGACCCAGCACCTGGGAAATGAGCGCCGCCTGCTCGGCCGTACCCAGGGCCTCGCCGCCACTCAATGTATGCGTGCTCTTGCCCGTCTCGCTGCCCGCGAGCACCGTGGCCGCGGCACGCGCGAGGTCGTCGCGTGCGATGTTGGCGCTCTTGCCCTCGCCATTGGCGTGGTACCAGTTACCTCCGTTTCCCAGGATGGCAGGCAGGCTCATGAACAGATTCTCGAAATACCAGTGGTTGCGCAACACCGTCCATCCAGGCAGGCTGCTAGCGGCCAGCGCCGCCTCGGTGCCTGCGTGATCAGGAGCAATCATCACGATGGCCTTGTCCGCTTCGGGCATGGAGGTGTACACGAGGTGCTGCACACCGGCTTTTGCTGCTGCTGCAATCGCGGCCTTGTGCTGCGCAAGGCGATGACCAGGGCGATCAAGAGCGTCGGTGCTGACCAGCAAGGCACGCTGTGCCCCCGCGAAGGCTGCCGGCAACCTGCCGACATCGTCAAAGTCGGCAGCACGCACAGTCACGCCGCGTTTGGAAAACGCCGCTAACGATTCGGGCTTGCGAGTCGTGGCGATGATGCGTTGCGGCTCCACCCGCAGCGCGTCCAGCAGGTGATTGAGCACACTCTGGCCGAACTGGCCAGAGGCGCCGGAAACAAGAAGAGTGGAGGTCATTATTTGGTTCCTTTACGGTACCAACAGCCAAAATTGACTGCTGGTTCCGAAATGATGATTGATCGTGGGGTGCCTGCGCAAGGAGGGAACGCAAAGTCACCTAGTTACCTGTAGGTAACCAATGCCGACAAGAA
>JBJOQV010000144.1:0-2786 GCA_046049785.1 Pseudomonadota bacterium | reverse complement strand
TACCACCTACGAGCGCGCTGAGCTAAACCTACCTGCGGTTGTCAAGAAAAACGGCAGCCGCAGCGAATATGACGGCTCCAAACTGCGCGGCTCCATGGCTTTGGCGCTACGCAAGCGGCCGGTGACTGCAGAGGCGATTGAAGAAGCTGTGGCACGCATCGAGGCCAAGCTCGTCGCCACCGCCGAAAAAGAAGTGCCCTCCGAGCGGATTGGCGAGCTTGTCATGCGCGAGCTACGCAAGCTGGACAAAGTCGCGTACATCCGCTTTGCCAGCGTCTACCGTAGTTTTGAAGACCCGGACGAGTTTGCAGACGCTGTGCAGGCGTTGCAAAAACCCGCAAAAAAGTCTTGATGACGAATGACTTCGCGCCCGTGGCGCTCAATGACGCGGCGCGGTACGCCGCATAACAAGCGGCACCTCGGTCATTTAGTCATTGAAGTCGCGCCAGCGGCGAAGTCATTTTGTCATCCCCTGTGGCACACCTCAAAATTTTCAAGACCTTGATCCACATCAAACGCGCGTGCGACCAACCCCGCCGCCCTCTTGAAACCGGCCCGCCCGCGCCCATCATTGCAACATGAGCGCCCACCCAAAGAATGACGCTCACTTCTTAGTGAAAGTTGCTTGAAAGGAGTTTTGTCATGGTGTTCTCTCTTGTAAATCGCCCCGCCACACTGGCGGCAACACGCGACCCGTTTGCGTTGATAGATGCGCTGTTTGACGACTGGGCAGGCGCTCGCGCGCCGGCCAATTCGCTGGTGGCCAAGGCACGGATTGACGTGACCGAGAAAAACGGCGGCTACGAAGTCAAGGCCGAGCTGCCTGGCGTGGCCAAAGAAGATATTTCTGTGGATATTGACGGCGCCGCGGTCACCATCGAGGCCAAACGCACCGAAACCAAGGAGCAAAAAGACGGCGAGCGCGTACTGTATTCAGAGCGCACCGCACAGTCGTACGCACGTTCTTTTGAACTGCCGCAAGCGGTTGACTCGGCCGCGGCCAAGGCGGAGTTTGTCAATGGTGTACTGACCTTGACCCTGCCCAAGAAAGAAGCCGCTAAAACGCAGCGCATCACCGTGCAGTAAGCACGAACAACGCGCAGCGCTAGGCCGCGCCGGACGACTCTTGAATGGGCGTCCGGCGTTTTTTCTGCGGGTCTCTACAATCCTTGCATGTTCAACGAACAAGACCATCTGTTCATGCAGCGCGCGCTGCTTCTAGCGCAGCAGGCCCTGTATGTCACCAGCCCCAACCCGCGGGTGGGCTGCGTACTGGTCAAAAACGGCGACGTGATCGGGCAGGGGCACACGCAGCGGGCCGGCAGCCATCACGCCGAAGTAATGGCCATTCACGATGCGCGCGCCAAAGGGCACGATACAGCGGGCGCAACCGCATACGTCACGCTGGAGCCGTGCAGCCACTTTGGCCGCACGCCGCCCTGTACTGAATCGATGATCTCCGCCGGCGTCACCCGCGTAATCGCGGCGATGGAAGACCCCAACCCGCTGGTTGCCGGCAAGGGCTTAAAGCGCTTGCGCGATGTGGGCATGGACGTGCGCTGCGGCTTGTTTGCCACCGAAGCACGTGAACTCAACCTTGGCTTTGTGCGCCGTATGACCGAGGGCATGCCCTGGGTGCGGATGAAAGCCGCCGTGAGCCTGGATGGCCGCACCGCGCTTGAAAACGGCCAGAGCCAGTGGATCACCAGCCAGGCGGCGCGCGACGATGGGCACCACTGGCGCGCGCGCGCGTGCGCGGTGCTCACCGGCATTGGCACCATTCGCGCGGACAACGCGCAGCTCAATGTGCGTGCTGTGCAAACGCCGCGCCAGCCGCGCAGAATTGTGGTGGATTCGCGCCTGGAAATTTCCCTGGACGCAAAGGTGCTGAACAGCCCCGGCGGTGTGGTAACCCTTGTACATACGGTAGATGTGCCGCAGCGCGAGCAAGAACTGCGTGACCGCGGCGTGCATTTGCTGCGCATTGCGGCCAATCCTGAAGGCAAGAACGATCTGACCGCAATGCTGCGCGCGCTGGCAAGCGAAGGGGTGAACGAGCTGCACGTAGAAGCAGGCAGCAAGCTCAACGGTTCGCTGATTGCGGCTGGCTTGGTGGACGAACTGCTGATCTACATCGCACCCAAACTGCTTGGGCCTGGTGAGCCGCTTGCCGCGCTGCCGCCGCTGACCGCGCTTGATCAGGCACAGGAGCTGCGGATTACGCAGGTGCAGCCGGTGGGTGATGATGTACGCATTTTGGCGCGATTTACAAAAAAGGGGCTTTGATGTTTACAGGGATCGTCACCGGTCTTGGCCGAATCACGCAGCACACGCCCATCGGCGATGGCCAGCGCATTACCGTGCAGTGCGAGGACTGGCCGCTGGAAGATGTTGCGATTGGCGACTCCATTGCGCATTCGGGCTGCTGTCTGACAATTGTGGAAAAAGCGCCCGGCCTGCTGCGCTCGGATGTCAGCGCGCATAGCCTTGGCGTGGCTGCCGGCCTGCAGGTTGGCGCGCTCGTCAACCTTGAAAAATCGCTCACGCTTGCAGACAAGCTTGGCGGCCATCTGGTCACCGGCCACGTGGATGCGGCCGGGGTGGTGACGCAGTGGCACAACATTGCGGAGAGCTGGCTGCTTGAAGTAGAGGTGCCGCGCGCGCTGGCGCGGTTTATCGCGCAAAAAGGATCGATCACGGTCAACGGTGTCAGCCTGACTGTTAATCAGGTGCAGGATCTGCCGCAGCACACGCGGTTTCAGGTCAATGTGATTCCGCATACCTAT
>JBJOQV010000143.1:0-6378 GCA_046049785.1 Pseudomonadota bacterium | reverse complement strand
GTTGCGCCTGCGCCGGTGATTTCCTGCGCTGAAGCCGTGAACGCAGCAGCACCGAAAGACACCGCAGCCAGCGCACCCAGAAGCTTGCAAAACTTGTTCATTCCGATAGTCCTTTGTGAGGAGTGATTGTTGCAACAGTCACACATACTAGGTGCGCAATATGACAATTATGTGACTAAAGCCCGCAAATTTACCTGGCGTTTACGCTTTAGCGCTGTATTTCGGCTCTGTTACGTCACATGTTTGTCATAAACGCTTCGTAAGCTGGCGTGATGCGCTTGTTCTGGCAGTTAGCGTGAGAAGCGCAACTCACTTCCCGCACTCTTTTCGGAGATTCAAAAAATGATGAAGCGTTTCCTGGTTGTTGCTGCTACAGCAAGTCTTTTGAGCGCGTGTGGCACCACGATGCCGGCCAAACCGGCGGACATCGTGGAAACAGCAAAAAATGCAGGATCTTTCACGATCCTGACCAAAGCAGTAGCTGATGCCGGCCTGACCGACACGCTCAAAGGTGCAGGGCCGTTCACTGTGTTTGCGCCGACAGACGCGGCATTTAACGCGCTGCCTAAAGATCAGCTCAGCAAGATCACCGCAGACAAGGCGCAACTGACTGCGCTGCTGACTTACCACGTCGTTCCAGGCAAAGTGATGGCGAAGGATGTGACCAATACCGCCGCCAAGACAGTGAATGGCGCAAACGCAACCCTGTCGCGCTCAGGCGATCTGGTGGGCTATGAAGACGCGCTGGTGACCAAGGCCGATATCGTTGCCACCAACGGCGTGATTCACGTGATCGACAAGGTGGTGCTGCCGCCTGCACCGCCACGCCGCTAATTTAGCGTTTTTACATAGACTACGAAGTATTCATGCGGGTTTCAGAGCAAAAATGCCTGGAAACCCGCATGAATACTGCGTAGTCTTTTTTACACCTTCTTTAAGACGCAATCGCCTCGACCAACCGCTGATTGCAGCGCTTGGCTTCATCGCCGTCTTGCGCCTCTACCATCACGCGCAGCACCGGCTCGGTGCCGGAGGGGCGGATCAGCACGCGGCCGCGGCCGGTTAGCTCGTGTTCCACGGCATCGCGCGCATGCTTGAGCCCGCTGTGGGTTTGCCAATCGACCCCTTCCGGTAGGCGGACATTTTTCATCACTTGCGGATAGAGCTGCAGCCCGTCCGCAATATGGTTGAGCGGCTCGCCCTGCCCGACCATGGCAGCGAGCACTTGTAGCGCAGCGATGGTGCCATCGCCCGTGGTGTGGCGGTCGCGAAAGATCAAATGGCCGGAGCTTTCACCACCGTACAGCCAGCCGCGCTGCTCCATCTGCTCCAGCACATAGCGGTCACCCACCTTGGCGCGTACAAACGGCACGCTCTCCTTGGCAAACTGCGCTTCCAGCGCGTAATTGGTCATCAGCGTGCCCACCACGCCCGCCACCGGCCCCTTGCGCATGCGGTCGCGCACCACGGCGTAGAGCAGCTCATCGCCATTGAGCAGGCGGCCATTGGCATCGACCATTTGCAGCCGGTCTGCATCGCCGTCCAGCGCAATGCCCAGGTCAGCCTGATGCTGCGCTACCGCAGCTTGCAGCTGCTCGGGATGCACCGCGCCTACCTTGTCGTTGATGTTAAAGCCGTCCGGCGTGTTGCCGATCGCAATCACTTCCGCGCCCAGCTCATGCAGCACCGCCGGTGCAGTTTGATAGGCCGCGCCGTGGGCGCAGTCCAGCACGATTTTCAGGCCCCGCAAGTTCATCTCTTGCGGAAAGCTGGCTTTGCAGAACTCAATGTAGCGGCCGGCCGCATCGTCCAGCCGCTTGGCCTTGCCCAGCGCCCTGGGCGCGACGCAGGTAATCGGCTCATCCAGCATGGCCTCGATTTCCTGCTCGACCGCGTCGGAAAGCTTAAGCCCGCCAGGCCCGAAAAACTTGATGCCATTATCTGCAAACGGATTGTGCGATGCGCTGATCACAATGCCCGCGTCAAGCCGCAGCGCGCGTGTGAGATGCGCGACCGCGGGTGTTGGAATCGGCCCGGCCAGCAACACATCCACGCCAGCGGCGATCAGCCCCGATTCCAGCGCCGCTTCCAGCATATAGCCCGACACACGCGTGTCTTTGCCGATGATGACGCGCGCCTGCTTGCCGTCGCGCTCAAACACCTTGCCGGCCGCGTGGCCCAGCTTGAGCACAAAGTCCGGCGTCATCGGCACCGTGCCCACGGTGCCGCGAATGCCATCCGTACCAAAATACTTTCTTGTCATCAATCTTTGCCTTTGTATCTTCTAATCCAGGTACTACCTTCATCCCAACCTTCTCCGTGCAAGGGAGAAGGAGTTTGATCCCCTCTCCCCGCCAGGAAGATGGCTAGGGTGCGGTGTCCGCGGCAGTTCCTTTTACTGCCGCCCAGACCTTGAGCGCATCCACCGTTGCCGCCACATCATGCACCCGCACCACGTGCGCGCCGTGCTGCACCGCCAGCAGCGCAGCGGCAACGCTGGCGGCCTGCCTGTCATGCACTGCGCGGCCCGTTATTAGACCCAGCATTGACTTGCGCGACACTCCCGCCATCACGGGATAGCCGCCGCCCACGTCACCGATGTGACCGAGCAGCGCCAGATTGTGCGTCAGCGTCTTGCCAAACCCAAAACCCGGATCAACCATGATGCGCTGCGCCGCCACGCCGGCATGCTCCAGGGTTTGCGCTTGCCGCGCCAAAAACGCCGCTACGTCTTTGACAACGTTGTCGTAGTGAGGTTCTTGCTGCATGGTGCGCGGCTCGCCCTGCATATGCATGATGATCACGCCGCAGTTGCTGCCTGCCACCGCTTGAACAGCCTCCGGTGCACAAAACCCGGCCACGTCGTTGATGATGGCTGCGCCAGCGGCAAGCGCGAGCTGCATCACGGCCGGTTTCATCGTATCCACTGATACGCAGGCGCCCTGCTTTGCAAAGTGCTCCACCGCCCCTTCAATACGCTGCCATTCAGCGGCCGCATCTACCGGCTGCGCGCCGGGGCGGGTGGATTCCCCCCCAATGTCCAGAATGTCGGCGCCTTCAGAGAGCAGGCGCTCGCCATGCGCAATTAATGCATCTGCATCAGGGTGCTGCCCACCATCGGAAAACGAATCGGGCGTGGCGTTGACGATGCCCATCACAAGCGGGCGGGTACTCAGATCAAAGCGGAAGGTTCCAGCAGTCCAGATCATGGTGTTTTAAGTGCTCCTACGCTTATTTCATGCGCCTTTTGAAGCAAAAATGCCTGAAAACCCTAATCAATACTGCGCAGGAGCAATCAGAGATCTCACAAAGCAATCTGTTGCCCCGGTAAACAAACACAGCGTCATTGAATCTTTGTCATTCCCGCGCAGGTGGGAATCCAGGCGCAGGCGTGTTTGGCACGATGCACAGCACCAGAGAAACCTGGATTCCCGTCTACGCGGGAATGACGGGGCGTGGCATTGATTGCTGTACCAATCAATACGAAAAAACGCCGGGGAGACCCGGCGTTTTTGTACAGCACAGCCATTGACGCCGCATCAGGTTGCCGTGGCAGGCGCATCTTCCACCGCCGCGGGTGCGGAGCCGCCTCCCGAAGAGGCCGATGGCGTGGACGGCGGGGGCATTTTGGGCGGACGCGCCGGCCGGCCGGCCATGATGTCGTTGATCTGGTCTGCGTCGATGGTTTCGTATTCCAGCAGCGCCTTGGTCATGGCCTCAACCTTGTCGCGGTTTGCTTCGATCAGCTTGCGTGCCAGGGCGTATTGCTCATCAATGATGCGGCGGATTTCGGAATCGACCTTTTTCATCGTCTCTTCCGACATGTTGGTGGTCTTGGTCACCGAACGGCCCAGGAACACTTCGCCCTCATTGTCCGCATAGACCATCGGCCCGAGCGCATCGCTCATGCCGTAGCGCATCACCATGTCGCGCGCCAGTTGCGTGGCACGCTCAAAGTCGTTGGATGCACCGGTGGTCATTTGATTCATGAACACTTCTTCGGCAATCCGGCCGCCAAACAGCAGGCTGATCTGCTGCAGGATGTAGTCGCGGTCATGGGTGTAGCGGTCTTTCTCAGGCAGGCTCATCGTCACGCCCAGCGCGCGGCCGCGCGGAATGATGGTGACTTTATGCACCGGGTCGCACTTGGGTAGCAACTTACCGATGATGGCGTGGCCGCTCTCGTGATAGGCGGTGTTGCGCTTTTCTTCCTCGTCCATGACCATGCTGCGGCGCTCGGCGCCCATCATGATCTTGTCCTTAGCCATTTCAAAATCCTGCATTTCCACCGTGCGGGCGCTTCTGCGCGCGGCAAACAGCGCGGCCTCGTTCACCAGGTTGGCAAGATCAGCGCCGGAAAAGCCGGGGCAGCCGCGTGCCAGCGTGTGTGCATCCACATCCTGGCCAATCGGCACTTTGCGCATGTGAACCTTGAGAATCTGCTCGCGGCCGCGCACGTCAGGCAGCGCCACAACCACTTGGCGGTCAAAACGGCCGGGGCGCAGCAGCGCGGGATCGAGCACGTCCGGCCGGTTGGTGGCGGCAATCACGATGATGGCTTGGTTGGTTTCAAAACCATCCATTTCCACCAGCATTTGATTCAGTGTTTGCTCGCGCTCGTCATTACCGCCGCCCAGGCCAGCACCGCGCTGGCGGCCGACTGCGTCGATCTCATCGATAAAGATGATGCAAGGCGCTTGCTTCTTGGCGTTTTCAAACATGTCGCGCACGCGCGCCGCGCCTACGCCGACAAACATTTCCACAAAGTCGGAACCGGAAATACTGAAGAACGGCACTTTGGCTTCGCCGGCAATCGCCTTGGCCAGCAAGGTTTTACCGGTACCGGGCGAGCCCACCATCAGCACGCCGCGCGGAATCCGGCCACCGAGTTTTTGAAACTTGGTCGGGTCTTTCAAGAAGTCGACGAGTTCTTTGACTTCTTCCTTCGCTTCATCGCAGCCGGCCACATCGGCAAACGTGACGGTGTTGTTGGATTCATCCAGCATCCGCGCACGGCTCTTGCCAAAGCTGAACGCGCCGCCGCGCCCGCCGCCTTGCATGCTGCGCATCATGTAGAACCAGAACGCGATCAACAGCAGCACCGGGCCGAAGTAGGTGAGCAGCGTCATGAACATGCTCTGGCCCTGCTCCTCAGCGCCGTAGACTTTCACGCCGGCTTTGCGCAGATCGTCCACCATCCACACGTCTTGCGGGGCGGTGATGGAATACTTGTTCCCTTCGTTGGGCGTGACGTTGAGGGTGCGGCCGGCAATCTCGACCTTGCCAATCTTGCCACCCTTGGCATCGGCCATGAACTCGGTGTAGCTGACGCGATCAGCCACGCCCTGCTTGCCGTCAAACTGCTTGAATACGGCAAAGAGCACAAGCGCAACCACCATCCAAATGGCGACTTTTGAAATCAGGTTATTGTTCAAAGCACAACTCCGGGGCGCATGGCCCAAAAACCTCTATCCGAACCGCAAAACCGCGGGAAAACGTCTGCAGCGGCATTGCTTTGCGACTTCCGCCCGATTCTACCCCTGCCGGCACCCTGCGTACGTGCGGACTGTTCACAAAAATTCAACCTACGGGAAAGCCCGTTGCCATTGCGCAATCAAGCCGCAGGTTTGCGGGCTTTACGGGCCAGGATGAAGGTTTCGGCGGAGTTGGCGCGCGATGCCTTCGGTTTGATCTCTTTCACCTGCAAAAAGTGCTTGCGGTACAGCTCGATGGTCTGCGAAAAGCCGCTGCCATGAAAGCTTTTGACCAGCAGCGCACCGCCCGGTTTCATGTGCGCCAGGGCAAACTCCAGCGCCAGTTCGTTCAGGTGCGCCATGCGCGCCGCATCGGCCAGGGCCACACCGCTCAGGTTGGGCGCCATGTCGGACAGCACCAAGTCCACCGCGCCGCCGTCAAGCCACGCCTGCACCTGCGCGAGCACCGACTCCTCGCGAAAATCGCCCTCGATGAAGTCCACATCCGGCACCGGCTGCATCGGCAGCACGTCCAGGCCCAGCACGCGGCCGCGCAGTTTGCCGCCGGCATAGCCCAGGCGCTCGCGCACCACCTGGCTCCAGCTACCGGGCGTTGAGCCCAGGTCCACCACGGTCATGCCGGGCGAAAGCAGTTTGGCCTCGTCCAGGATTTCGGTCAGCTTGAACGCAGCGCGGGCACGATAACCCTTTTGCTGCGCCAGTTTCACGTACGGATCGTTGATGTGGTCATGCAGCCACGCGGTGGAAAACTTGTTTTTCTTGCTGCTTTTCTTTGCGCTTTGTCCCATGTTCACACTCTACACGACTGCTCACTCCCTCTACCGCAAGAGGAGAGGGAACGATTAGAAGGAACGCTCTGCGATAATGCCGCCAATGGACATCC
>JBJOQV010000142.1:0-2772 GCA_046049785.1 Pseudomonadota bacterium | reverse complement strand
CGCCCTCACCCCAACCCTCTCCCGCGAGCGGGAGAGGGAGTGTTCAAAGCGGCATGGCGCAGGCAAGCGACATCGCACTGATTTTGCACACCAGCGGCACCACCTCGCGGCCCAAGATCGTGCCGCTGTCGCAAGCCAATGTCTGCGCCTCCGCCTGCAACGTACGCGACACACTCAAACTCTCAGCGGGCGATTGCGGGCTGAACATCATGCCGATGTTTCATATCCACGGGCTAATTGCAGGGCTGCTTGCGCCGCTGGCCGCAGGCAGCAGGATTTTCTGCTCGCCGGGCTTTAACGCGCTCAAGTTTTTTAGCTGGATGCCGCTCGCAAAACCCACCTGGTATACCGCGGTGCCGACGATGCATCAAACCATCCTTGCGCGCGCTGCGCAAAACAAAGACATCATCGCCGCGCATCCACTGAAATTTTTGCGCTCTTCCAGCTCGTCGATTCCACCGCAGGTGATTGCAGAGCTGGAAGCCGTGTTCGGTGCGCCGCTGATTGAAAGCTACGGCATGACTGAGGCTGCGCATCAAATGGCCAGCAATCCGCTGCCGCCGGCCACGCGCAAGCCCGGCACGGTGGGCGTGGCTGCCGGGCCGGATGTGGCGATCATGGACCTGGATGGCAACTTGCTGCCTGCAGGCAGCACCGGCGAGATTGTGATCAAAGGCCCGAATGTCACTGCAGGCTACGAAAACAATCCCAAAGCCAACGGCGAAGCCTTCACGCACGGCTGGTTTCGCACTGGCGACCAGGGCGTGCTGGATGCAGACGGCTATTTATCGATCACTGGCCGGCTAAAAGAGATCATCAACCGCGGCGGTGAAAAAATTTCGCCGCGCGAAGTGGATGAAGTGCTGATGGACCACGCCGCCGTTGCACAAGTGGTCACCTTCGCCATGCCGCACGACAAGCTGGGTGAAGATGTGGCCGCCGCAGTCGTGCTCAAAGAAGGCGTGAGCGCGACAGAAAAAGAACTGCGCGAGTTTGTGGCGCAGCGCCTGGTGGACTTTAAAGTACCGCGCAAGATTCTGCTGCTCGATGAAATCCCCAAAGGTGCCACCGGCAAGCTGCAGCGCATCGGACTGGCGCAAAAGCTGGGACTTGCTTAACCCTTTGGCCGAATGTTTGGCCTGCCAGCACTCTGCCTGCGGCGCTGCTTGAACAGCAGCGCATATGCTGCTGCGTTGATCAGCAGCACGCTTACCGCTAGCGCAACTTGCACGCCGCGCGTAAGCCCGTCAGGATAAATTGCCGCAAGCAAATAATGCTCAATAAATCCGCCCTGGTAACCCTGCTGCCCCGCAGCGATGCGAAGCTGCTGCTCCCACGGCGTGAGCGGACAAATCCAGCCCATGCCGACGACGGCGGCCGCCCACACCATGCAAGGCAAGTGCAGCCAGGGCACCCAGCGCCAGCGCAGCGCCAAAAACCCGCCAAACACTGCGAACAGAATGAACAGCCCGTGCACGATGAGCAGGCCATCTGCAGCGACGCGTTGCCACATGGTTTACATCCTCTCTCACACATTGTGGGTACGCAATATCCATGCGCCTTTTGAGACATTTTTGCCTGAAAAGGCGCATGAATATTGCGTGCTCTTTTTTGGAAAAACACCAACACTAAGCAAGCTGGGGATTGAGTCTGGCCGGAATATTGCATATGTTCAGGTAAACACTTCGTGCGTTTGGCGCATTAAGTGGGTGTAGGCAAGTGCATGGTCAAACTCAGTAGTTGGAGGCGTTGATGAGTATGGCAGCAAGCATGGCTATTCCGGTCGCAGGCTACAAGCGCGTATATGACTGCGCGCTGGTGGAAGACGCACTCTCTGAAATCTCCGCCGGCCAAAACGACGCGCTACGCGATACCTACGAAAAAATGCTTAAGGCCGGCGGCACGCGCTTTGCCGTGAAGCCCTCCGGCCTGCCGGCGATGGACGATTTGTACAACGATCTGCCCAATTTTGGCGCAGTGCTGGATGACATTAAACGCCAGCTTTCCCTGTGCGTGCAGAGCAAAGATCCGCTGGAAGTCGCGCCCATGCTGCTGCTGGGCGACCCCGGCATCGGCAAGACCCACTTTGCCAAGCGGTTGTCAAAATTGCTCGGCACGGGCTTTGGCTTTATCTCCATGAGCACACTCACTGCCGGCTGGATCATTGGCGGCACCTCTTCACAGTGGAAAAACGCCAAACCCGGCAAAGTGTTTGAAACTTTTTTGCGCGGCGACTACGCCAACCCGGTGATGGTGGTGGATGAGATTGACAAGGCCGGCGGCGAGAGCACCTACGACCCGCTGGGCGCGATGTACAGCCTGCTTGAGCACGACACCGCGCGCGAATTCATCGATGAGTTTGTCGAGCTGCCCATTGATGCATCGCAAGTGGTGTGGGTGGCCACCGCCAACGATGCGCGCAGCATTCCCGAGCCGATTCTGAGCCGCATGAACGTGTATGAGATTGAAGCGCCAGACCACGATGCCGCCTGCCGCATCGCGCAGAGCATCTACACCGAAATCCGCAGCAGCCACGATTGGGGTAGCCGCTTTGCACCGCAGCTTGAGCAAAGCGTGCTCGACCGGTTGGCAGAGCTCAGCCCGCGCGACATGCGCAAGGCGCTCGCCAAAGCTTTTGGCAATGCCAGTCTGGCCGGGCGCGAGGTGATCCTACTCGAAGACGTGGAGCCGGCGCGGGTCAAGCGCGCGCGGATTGGGTTTTAGCGCGCCACGCGATCATGTTTCGCTTTGACCGCGTAGGGCACAGCAGTA
>JBJOQV010000141.1:0-3624 GCA_046049785.1 Pseudomonadota bacterium | reverse complement strand
CTGTGATCAGTAACTTATCCATTTACTTCTTCTCGTTCCATTCGGTGGGTGTGAGCGTTTTCATCGATAGCGCATGCACTTCCTCGCGCATGCGATCACCCAGCGCTGCATAGACCATCTGATGCCGCGCAATCAGCCGCTTGCCTTCAAACGCGGCGCACACAATCGTCGCCTGAAAATGACGGCCATCGCCTTCAACTTCCAGGTGTTGGCATGCGAGCCCAGTGGCGATGTATTGCTTGACTTGCTCAGGTGTTGGGTCACTCACGTTTCATGTCCTTAACTTGTAACCGCGTTTGAGTAACAGCAATGCCCATGCGCTGACCGCGATAAAGGTGGCCGACACAATCGCCAGCGACAGCCACGGCGGCGTATCAGACACACCAAAAAAACCGTAGCGAAAGCCGTCGATCATGTAGAAAAACGGGTTGACGTGGCTGATGGCGCGCCACACCGGCGGCAGCGAATCGACCGAGTAAAACACGCCGCTCAAAAACGTCGCCGGCAGGATGATGAAGTTTTGAAACGCCGCAAGCTGGTCAAACTTTTCCGCCCAAATGCCCGCGACCAGACCCAGCGCGCCCAGAATCGCGGCGCCTAGCAAAGCAAACACGAGAATCCATAGCGCGTTGACCACGCTCAAGTGCGCAAACCACACCGTGGCAATCAACACGCCAAGCCCGACAGCGAGGCCGCGCACCATCGCGCCGCCGA
Source organism: Pseudomonadota bacterium (assembly GCA_046049785.1). Classification (GTDB taxonomy): domain Bacteria; phylum Pseudomonadota; class Gammaproteobacteria; order Burkholderiales; family Burkholderiaceae_C; genus JBJOQV01. Next base: position 2,910 of record JBJOQV010000141.1, on the reverse strand, counting down.
CATAGGCAAAAAAGAAATCCCAGTGCGACAGCGGCGGCAGCAAAATAAAGATGATGTTGCCAGTGATCTTGCTCTGAATCAGGCTGGAAGAGGTGTTGGCAAACGCGTTTTGCAGCACACTCATCATGACAAGGCCGGGAATCAAAAACGCCGTGTAGCTGACCTTGTCGAACACCTTCACATGATCTTCCAGCACATGGCCGAAGATGAGCAGATACAGCACGGCCGTGAGCACCGGCGCGGCCACGGTCTGAAAGCTCACCTTCCAAAAGCGCTGCACTTCTTTGTTGAACAGCGTGATTGCGCCGGGCGAAAGCTGCATCATGCGGCCAGCCTCGCATCCTTAGCGCTCATGATCTGTACAAACACGTCTTCCAGATCAGCACGCTGCACTTCCACTTCTTCAATATGGATCTGCTGCGCGCGCAGCATGCCCAGGATCGTTGCCGCTTCGTCGTAGGTGGTCAGGCGCAGCCGCATACGCTCGCCGGCCACGCCGCTGCCGTCAATCAGCTTGTCTTGCAGCTGCGCAGGCAACGCAGTTGCCAGCCGCAGCATGAGTTGCAGGCCCGCAAGGCGTTTGAGCAGATTGGCGGTGGTGTCCAGCGCCACGACCTTGCCTTGCTTGAGCATGGCAATGCGGCTGCATAGCTCTTCGGCTTCTTCCAGATAGTGCGTGGTCAGCACAATGGTGCGGCCCTGCGCATGCAGCGTGCGAATGAACTTCCACAGCGTTTGGCGCAGCTCCACGTCGACACCCGCGGTCGGCTCATCAAGCACGATGACAGGCGGTTTATGCACCAACGCCTGCGCGACCATTACGCGCCGCTTCATGCCGCCGGACAGCGCGCGCATATTGGCATCGGCCTTGTCCGCCAGGCCCAGACCTTGCAGCAGTTCATCAATCCACGCGCCGTTGCTGCGCAACCCGAAATAGCCGGACTGAATCCGCAATGCTTCGCGCACGGAGAAAAACGGATCGAATACCAGCTCTTGCGGCACGATGCCTAAAGCGCGGCGCGCTGCTTTGTAGTCCGTCACAACGTCATGGCCCAGCACGCGTGCACTGCCCGAGGTAGCGCGAGCAAGACCCGCGAGTATCGAAATCAGTGTGGTTTTGCCGGCGCCGTTTGGGCCAAGCAAGCCGAAGAACTCGCCTTCTTCCACGACGAGCGACACCCCATCCAAAGCGCGCAGCTTTGGATATTGCTTGACAAGGGAATCAATGGAGATGGCGGCAGGCATTGCGAGAACGTGAGTTTAAGGCACCGGCCAAGGTGCTCTAAGCAACCCTGCGGCGAGCGTGTGTTAAGTGTGGTGGGCCTGGGTGGGCGCGGCAATGAATTCACGCACGCCGTAAAGCGCTGCAAGCTGATGCGCACGCTCAGACAAACCGGTGAACTGTACGTCCGGCGCGGCGCGCCGTGCCTGCAGCAAAATCGCCACGAGTGAAGAGTCGTTTTGTGTCACGCCGCTGGCATCCACCGTGCGCTCACCACCGCGCAAGGCGGCAGCAAGCGCCGCCGAGGTGGCAGCGGCATTTTTGACGGTAACCGAAGCGGGCAAAGAAAAGGCCATGAGTATGAAGCGATGGGTGTCAGCAGATCAGCTTTTTTTGCCGACGTTTTCCATGCCCTTGTTTTTCTCAGCCAGGGTTTTGATCAGGCCATCAATGCCGTTCTTGTCGATCTCTTGCGCGAAGCTGCCTTTATAAGTTTCCACCAGCCACACGCCAAGCACGTTCACGTCGTAGATTTTCCAGCCATTTGCGCCTTTTTCCATGCGGTAATCCAGCTGAATCGGATCGGCCCGCGGCTGCACAACCTGGCTGCGCACGATCAAATCGGTGTCATCGGCAGCAGCGCGCAGCGGGCGCATCTGGATCGTGGCGTCTTTGGCTGCAGACAGCGCACCTGCGTAAGTGCGGATCAGCAAGCCGCGAAACTCCTGCTGCAAGGCTTTTTGCTGTTCCGGCGTGGCAGAGCGCCAGCTGCGGCCCACGGCCAGCGAGGTCATGCGGGCAAAGTCCACATGCGGAAGAATTTTCGCCTCAACCAGACCATTGACCTTGCGCAGATCGCCAGCTTGTATGTCTTTGTCGGCCTTAATGGAGGCGAGCACATCATCGCCCAGGCTCTTGATCAGCGCGTCCGGCGCCGTGGGGGCGCTTTGCGCCATGACAGAGCCGGCAAATCCGGCAGCGGCCAACGCCAATCCGCCACGCAACAGCGCTTTACGAATTAGTTGAAACATGTTTTGCAGGGACAGCATTTTTTACTCCTTGTTTGACGCCGTTGAAAATGGCGCTGCGTGCGATATTTTCAACTCTTGAGACAGTTCCAGCGTTGACGGGTTCGCGGCAGATACTGGCATTGAAACGATTGTTGCATCTGGTATCAGCGGCGGTACGGCCTCTGATTTGGGTGCAACTTCTGGCTTTGCCGGTGTTTCTGGTGCTATCGGAGCCGATTGGTCTTTATCTTTCTCTTTAGCAGCATCCGGTGGGTCTTTGTCCAGCGGCTTGCTGGGCTCAGAATCCTCCGGCGGATCGCCGTCATACACCACACTGCGCCGGCGCTGCAGATACGTGTCGCGCACAAAGGTGTATTTGTCCAGCGCGAGCTCATTAAGCAGCCGCTCAGAACTCAGCAAGTCAGCGCGCAAATCAACCCCGCGCAGCACCTGCAGGCCAAGCGAGGTTTCGCTGCGCCCGTTGTCAATGTACTCGTACGGGTTCAGCTCCGTCGCGCGCCCATAGGCGACGCTGGCGGTCGTATCACGCACAGTGCTTGGCCCCAGGATGGGCAGCACAAGATAGGGGCCGCTGGGCACGCCCCACCTACCCAGGGTTTGGCCAAAGTCTTCATAGCGGCGCTTGATGCCTGCTTCGGATGCAATGTCCAGCACTCC
>JBJOQV010000140.1:0-5160 GCA_046049785.1 Pseudomonadota bacterium | reverse complement strand
GTGTGCAAAGCCACTTTGCCGATCCCGCGTACACCCCCGCGAGCGCCCATCCAAGCGGCTTTGAACAGGCGCTCAAAACCACGCCCGCTTTTGCCAAATGGGTGCAGCGCAATGTGCGTGCACACAAGCAGCCGGGCTACGCCGCGGTCACGCTCTCGCTCAAGCGCGCCGGTGTTGCGCCCGGCGATGCGACAGCAGACGAAATGGACGCGATCGCGCAGCTGGCTGACACCTATAGCTTTGGCGAGCTGCGCGTCACGCATGAACAAAATTTGGCGCTCTCGGATGTACGGCGCGATCAGCTGTTTGCGCTCTGGCAAGAAGCGAAAAAGCTCAGTCTGGCCAACCCCACCATTGGGCTCATCACCGATATCATTGCCTGCCCCGGCGGCGATTTTTGCTCGCTGGCCAATGCGCGCTCGCTGCCGATTGCCGAGCAACTGGCGCAGCGCTTTGACGATCTGGATTACCTGTTCGATCTGGGCGACATCAGCCTGAACATCTCCGGCTGCATCAATAGCTGCGGCCATCATCACATTGGCAACATCGGTATTTTGGGCGTGGACAAGGACGACAAGGAGTTCTATCAAGTCTCCCTTGGTGGCCGGCAGGGCAACGGCACGCGGATCGGCGGCATCATCGGCCCATCATTTGCGGCAGATGAAGTGGTGGATGCGATTGAGCGCATTGTGCAGACCTATGTTCGGTTGCGGTTGGAAGGCGAGGCGTTTGTGGAAGCAATAGACCGCCTGGGCATCGCACCATTCAAAGCCGCCGCTTACGGCCAGCAAAGTGCGCCTGCGAGCGAGGCCGCGCATGTCTGAGCTGATTCAAAACGGCGCAGTTGTCGCAGACACCTTCACGCTGCTGGATGGGCAAGCAAATCTGGATTCACTGCCGGGGGGTGATTTGGTGGTGCCGCTGGCCGCGTATTTGCAAAACGCCGAGCGCTTCACGCAGTTGCGCGGCGCGTGCCGCATTGGCGTGCTGCTTGCAGAAACGGATGATCCGCTCGCCCTGCAGGCGCATCTGGCGCAGATCGACTTGATCGCCGTGAATTTCCCCAAATTCACCGACGGGCGCGGCTTTTCTATCGCACATCTGCTGCGCACACGGCTGAACTGGCGTGGCCCGTTGCGCGCCGTCGGCCCGCTGCTGCGCGATCAGTTGTTCTATTTGCAGCGCGCTGGCTTTGACAGTTTCATGCTGCGCGAAGGTCAAGACCTGCATGCCGCGCTGGCGAGTTTGAACGATTTCAGCGTGAGCTACCAAATCGCCGCGCAAGACCGTGTCCGCGCGCAACAGCAAGAGAGGCAACATGCAGCAGCAACAGCTTGAAAGTGCGCTGCGTGACATCAGCACGCGTTATCCGCGCGCTGCGCTGGCCAGCAGCCTGTCGATTGAAGACATGGTGATCACTGATGCCATCGCGCGCCTGCATTTGCCGATTGCGGTGTTCACGCTGGACACCGGCCGCCTGCACAAAGAAACGCTTGGCCTGATTGACCGCGTGCAAGAGCAGTACGGTCTCGCCATCAAGGTGTTTCACCCGGTCGCCGAGCAGGTGCTGCATTATGTCAGCAAGCACGGCGCCAATGCGTTTTACGCAAGCGTTGATCTGCGCAAACGCTGCTGCGGCATCCGCAAAGTGGAACCGCTGAATCGCGCGCTTAAAGACCGCGACGCGTGGATCACCGGCCAGCGCCGTGCGCAAAGCATCACACGCGATGCGCTTGCGCTTGAAGAGCATGACGCGGACCGCGGCATCGCCAAGTTCAACCCGCTTGCGGCATGGACGGATGCACAAGTGGCGGACTATTTGAAGCAGCACAACGTGCCGGTCAACCCGCTGCACGCGCGCGGCTATCCATCGATTGGCTGCGAACCCTGCACGCGCGCCATCAAGCCCGGCGAAGATCCACGCGCCGGCCGCTGGTGGTGGGAGAACGCGGACTCAAAAGAATGTGGTCTGCACGTGTCCGTTGCGGCTTAAAACTTTTGCCACAGCAATTAGACGTGATGAATTTGCCCCCTGAGCTGTCATTCCCGCGCAGGCGGGAATCCAGGTGTGTTTGGCTCTATGCGCACCACCATATACACCTGGGTTCCCGCCTGCGCGGGAACGACAGCTATACCTCATTAATTGCTAGATCAACGGAATAAACAAACAACCAACTACGCAATATCTATGCGCTTTTTCAGGCAAAAATGCTTCAAAAGGCGCATGGATATTGCGCAGTGGTTTAGAAAAACCTAGCAATTAGTGAGATGTCCGTTCGCCCTGAGCCTGTCGAAGGGAATTTGCTCGCATCGCAAGTGCCTAGATTTCAAATGCGTTTCGACAAGCTCAACGCGAACGGATGATGTAGTGACGCGCGGCAAAGACAAAACATGAGCACAGCAATCATCAATCAATCGCACCTCAAAGCACTTGAAGCCGAGTCCATCCACATCCTGCGCGAAGTGGCCGCAGAGTGTGCCAAGCCCGTGCTGCTGTTCTCCGGCGGCAAAGACTCGGTGGTGCTTACACGCTTGGCCGAGAAGGCGTTTTTTCCGGGCAAGATTCCGTTCCCGCTGATGCATGTGGACACGGGCCACAACTTTGATGAAGTGATTAGCTTTCGCGATGCGCGGGTGGCGCAGCTTGGCGCGGAACTGATTGTGCGCAGCGTGGAAGATTCGATCAAACGTGGCAGCGTGGTGCTGCCGCATCCGCTGGCAAGCCGCAACGCCGCGCAGGCAGTGACTTTGCTGGAAGCGATTGAAGAGTTTGGTTTTGACGCCTGCATCGGCGGCGCGCGGCGCGATGAAGAAAAAGCCCGTGCCAAGGAGCGCGTGTTCAGCTTTCGCGACAGTTTCGGCCAGTGGGACCCCAAGGCGCAGCGCCCCGAGCTTTGGAATCTGTACAACACCAAGGTGCATCCAGGCGAGAACATGCGCGTCTTTCCCATCAGCAACTGGACCGAGCTGGACGTGTGGCAGTACATCGCGCAAGAAAATCTTGCGCTGCCTTCGATCTACTGGGCACACGAGCGACAAGTGATTGAACGCAAAGGCCTGCTCGTACCCGTCACGCCACTCACGCCACCCAAGGATGGCGAGCGCGTGATTACCAAGACCGTGCGCTTTAGAACCGTGGGCGACATCTCCTGCACCTGCCCCGTGGCCAGCACCGCCGCGACGCCGCAAGAGATCATCGCCGAGACCGCGATCACGGACATTACCGAACGCGGTGCCACACGCATGGACGATCAAACATCTGAAGCGTCAATGGAGCGGCGTAAAAAAGAAGGCTACTTTTGATGACCACCTTCGGTGATGACGCGCGCTGGCGCACGCATGATGCACAGCCGCTCGGGCTGCGCGATGACCTCGGCACCACTTTTCATTTCGTCATGTTGCCGCAAAGCGGCACAGTCATTTTGTCATCCAAATGAACGCGATTACCGAACCCTTCTCGAACACCCAAGGCTTGCTGCGCTTTATCACCTGCGGCAGTGTGGACGACGGCAAAAGCACGCTGATTGGCCGGCTGCTGCACGATGCTAAAGGCGTGTTTGCGGATCAGCTCAGCGCCATTTCAAAAGCCAAGCACAAGCGCACCGTGGGCGAGCAGATTGATTTTTCGCTGCTCACCGATGGGCTGGAAGCGGAGCGCGAGCAAGGCATCACCATTGACGTGGCGTATCGCTACTTTGCCACCCCGCGCCGTAAGTTCATCATTGCGGACTGCCCAGGGCATGAGCAGTACACCCGCAACATGGTCACCGGCGCATCTACCGCGCACGCAGCGGTGCTGCTGATTGATGCCACGCGCGTCACGGACGGCGAGTTGCTGTCGCAGACCAAGCGCCACGCTGCAATTGCCAAGCTGCTGGGTGTGCAGCATGTGATTGCCGCCGTCAACAAAATGGATTTGGTCGGCTACAGCGAGGCTACTTTCAATCAAATCACGCAGGCGTTTGAAGCGTTGGCCGCGCAGCTTGGTCTTGCAAACACGCACATCATTCCCGTGAGCGCGCTGCTGGGCGAAAACGTGGCCCAGCGGGGTGCGGTCAATGGCGTGGCAGCGATGCCGTGGTACCAAGGCGCAAGCCTGCTGGAGCTGCTGGAGCTGTTGCCGCTACAAGAGCGGCGTAGCGGCGCGCTGCGGTTTGCGGTGCAGCTCGTCATCCGCACAGACGGCCATCGCGCGGAGGATTTTCGCGGCCTTGCCGGCACCGTGGCCGCGGGCAGCGTGGCGGTGGGCGATGAGATCATCGTGCAGCCAGCCGGCAGCCGCGCCAAAGTGGCACGCATCGTCACGCACGATGGTGATTTGCAGATTGCGAGCGCGGGCGATGCCATCACACTCGTGCTTGACCGTGATGTAGACGTGTCGCGCGGCGATGTACTGATCGCCGCCGCCGATGCAGCTGCCGTCGCGCCCAGCAAAACCTTCAGCGCCGACATCTGCTGGCTCGACACGCAAGCCTTCGCGCCGGCGCGCAAGTACTGGCTCAAGCTTGGCACCAAGACGGTGTACGCCAAGATCGACCGTATTGAGCATGTGCTGGACGTACATACGCTCGCGCATGACGCGGCCGCATCCGCGCTGGCGCTCAACGCGATTGGCCGCGTGCGCATCACTGCGCAGCAGGCGCTGCTGGCGGATGACTACACAGACAGCCCTGCGACAAGCGCTTTCATCCTGATCGATTCGGCCACGCATCAAACCGCGGCGGCTGGGATGGTGCGGGCGGGGTAGCGCACACAAGCGTCATTGCGAGCGCAGCGAAGCAATCTTTAGGAGCAGTTGCAAAGCGCATGGAGATTGCTTCGCTGCGCTCGCAATGACGTACGCTCAAGTTTTATGTACGCAATATCCATGAGGGTTTTGGGCCAAAACTGTCTGAAAAGGCGCATAGGTACTACGTGGTCTCTGCCGCTTCAGTGGCGAAATGCGCTATGGCTATCGGTGGAATTACATCAAGTTTTTGCGTCGGGTGCCATGCCAGACTTTCGCTACACACGACTCCAAAACCAAGTAACGGCGAGCCTCACCAGATGTTTGCCACACCGTGACAAACTTACTTCAACATCGCTTTTCGTAGGCGAAGGGCAGCGGGATGATCGGGCACTAAATTCAGGGCGGACTCAACAGAGGTTAGAGCCTCATCC
>JBJOQV010000139.1:0-4047 GCA_046049785.1 Pseudomonadota bacterium | reverse complement strand
ATGTATAGATACAGTGAAATAGAGTGAACAACGCTAATCCAGTTCGTGTACATCAACCCTTGTATTGCATACAGACTCAATACAAAGCTTTTTAAAGGTTTTTGAAGCGATAACCGCAGTTTTCATGCGCTTTTCAAAGCAAAAATGGCTGGAAAAGCGCATGAAAACTGCGGTATGCGCTTTTAAAACGATCTCTATAGATAAGGCCCAATAAAGTCTGAATTTTGTTTGATTTTCATAGTCAGAGAGTGATGGAAAAAGAAAGCGCGAGAAGGCAAACGCTGGAGCAACTTCACGAGCGGCGCAAGCAGGTGGTGAGGCTGTACAAACAAGAGATCAAGATCATGCAGATCGTCACGATGACGGGGCTGAGTTACCCGACAGTGCGGGGAGCCATTGATCTGTTTGAAGCGGGTGGCTGGAGCGCCATCCGACCTGCGCTGCGTGGACGAGCCACAGGCGATGGTCGGGTGCTCAGTGTGGTCCAGGAAGACGCCATCCAGCGCATGATCATCGACAAGCGGACCCGAGCAGCTCAAGATGGAGCTCAGCTTGTGGAGCCGCGCTGCAGTGGGCCAGCTCATCGAACAAGAATTTGGCATCAAGCTGCAAACGCGTCGCGTCGGCAAGTACCTCACCCGCTGGGGTTTTACGCCGCAAAAGCCGATCAAAAGAGCCTACGAACAAAGCCCTGCGGCGGTGCAGGCTTGGCTCTGCAGGGCGAATACCCCGGCATCGAGCAACGCGCCAGGGCGCAAGGGGCTGAGATTCACTGGGGCGACGAGACGGCGTTGGTCAACACCGATGTGCGCGGCAGAAGCTTTGCGCCGGTGGGAAAAACACCGGTGACCTTGGCCGTGGGCGGGACCCGACAAAAGCTCTCGATGATTGCCACGGTGACCAACCAAGGCAAGACGCGTTGGATGATCATTGACGAGGCTTTCGATGCGGAGAAGCTGATTGAATTCCTGCAAGCGCTGGTCAAGGACGCGGGCAAAAAAGTCTTTCTGATCCTGGACAACCTGCGGGTTCACCACAGCAAGCTGGTCAAGGCCTGGGTCGCTGAGCGGCAAGACCAGATTGAGCTGTTCTACCTGCCCAGCTACAGCCCACAGCTCAACCCTGAGGAGCGGCTCAACGCCGACTTGAAGCAAGAGATGGGCAAGCGCGTACCGGTGCGAACCAAGGCCAAGCTACGCGAGGCGGCCAATGATCACATGGCGATGCTGGAACAAAACCCCGAGCGTGTGATGCGCTACTTCCAGGATCGGCGCGTTCGCTATGCAGCTTAAGACTTCACAGGGCCGGATCAATAAGGCTGCTGCGGTGGATGTAAATCCGCCCGCAGCAGCCCACCCCAATGCTTGTCAAACGGATGCACAAACTGTGCGCGCTGGCGGCCTTGCACCACTGGCAAATTGGCATTGGCCCATTCAAAAATGCCACCTTCCAGGTTGTAAACCGCAGTAACGCCCTGCCGCCGCAAGGCCTGCGCCATGTGCGCGGAGCGATAACCCACCGAGCAATACAGCACCACAGCGCCTTGCGGGGCAGTGGCACGAAAATGTTGGACTGCATTGTGTGCCTGTGTCAGCGTGGGCGTGTGCACAGCAGTGTGCACATGACTAAGCGCAAACTCGTGTGCTGCACGCACATCCAGCAGCAACACCGGTGTTTGTGCAGGCCAGGTGTGCAAACGCGTTTTGTCGATATGCGCCACGCCGGCAAAGCGCGCCTGAATCAGCCGCTTGATATCGGGCCAGGTGGGAGCAGCAAGCACGGCGCGCGGCAACGCGGCCAACACCCAGCAAAAAAGTAACGCGCGGCGCAGCGGATTCATGCGGCAGCCATGGTTCGGTGCGCACGTTGACGCGCAACATCAAACACGATTGCGCCGGCAATCAACCCGGCCTGCAGCGCGCGCGCCAGGGGATGCACGTGCGCCCAAGGCATTGACCACGCAAGATCCAACGTGCTGAACAGATGGCCGTTCATATACCCCAACAATACCGCACTGCCAGCGACCCAGGGCGTGATCAGCAGCGCGCGCCGGCCATGGCTGGCCAGCAACCCCAGGGGCAACAGCAGCAGCCAGTACCACGGGTTGTTGGCCGGTGCCAGTAACAACGCGCCGCCCAAGCTGATGAGCAATGCCAACGGCAAACTCCATGTGCCTTTGTGCACTTGCACCGCGCACACGCACACCAGCAAGATGCTGCATAACGCTGCTGCTGTGCGCGCCTGGCCGGGCAGCAGCCACTGCAACACGGTAAATGCCAGCGGGTTTACGCGCCAGTCTTGCGCAAATGCGTGCAGGCCTTCCAGACCAACAGCGCCCGATGCCATAAAGGGTGCGTACAGCACGGCGGTGGTGACTAAGGCAGTCACAACGAGTTTGATGCCACCACTGCGCACGGCTGCAAAACACAGCAGCAACGAGGCCAAGGGCAGCTTGGCCGCGATCAACAAACCCAGCGCAACGCCGCTGGCAAGTGGGCGGCGCGCGATTGCAAGCATGACCGCTGCAGCCAGCAGCGCAGCCAGCAGGCCATCCGGATGCAGCGCATGGCCAATGTCTTTTAATCCCAAAGGGTTCAGGCCAAGCAAAGCCACCTGCCAGGGCGCAATGCCCCACCGCAGCAACGCGGCAATCAAGGCCAACTCAGCGCCGGCGAACAGTAGGTGCAGGCCGAACGGATGCGCGTCCGAAATAAACACCGCCGCTGCAAACACCGCTTGCAACGTGGGGCCGTACACGGTGCGGATGTCGGGGTGGTTGATCTGGCTTAACACTGCCTGCCAGGCAACCGGGATATCGGTACGCAGAAAAAAATCGGCCGGTGCCGCCGCGTAGGGCGAGCCGCCTTGCAGCAGCACAGCGCCGTCCCACAAAAAGCGGAAGTAGTCGTCATCCAACACCGGCAAGCCAGCCAGTGCGATAATGTGCAGCACGAAGGCCAACGCCAGCACACTGGCACCGGTCATGCTGGCACGCACGCGTGGCATGCACAGGCACAGCATGCAGGCGCACGCGCTTGCGCACAACACGCCCACGGCCAGCCAGTGCGACCGGGGGTTAAGTGTGTGCGAGTACACCACCACCGCACACTGCACAGCAATCAGCGCCGCCACGCACATGCCCGCCAGTAACCACTGGGCAGGGCCGCGCAGCGCGGCGCGCGGTGCGCTGGCGGGTGGCGCGGTGATGGCCGGCAGCATTACACCGCCGGGTTAAAAATCAACCGTCACTCCCAGACCAAACACATCAGCCTTGGAGGTGTTGCGGCCATTGGTGATTTTGCCGATGTTGGCGCTCAGGCCGACATTGCGCGCGACCGCATAGCTCAACCCCACGCTCACCAGATCGCGCTCTTCTTTGACCTGCTGGAACTTGGACGGATCAAACCCTGGCCCGCCAATGTCCAAACTGCCGGAACTGCGCGTGACGCTGTAGGCGGCCGATGCCGTCAAGCCGGGGGCAAGACGCAGATCAGCGCCCACTTGCACAAAAGTTTCGTTGGGCACCTCTTTGCTGCGCACCCGCAGGCCCAACTCACCACGCAACGCAAATGCACGCGTGAGGTATTTGCCCACCAGCACCGAAGCTTCATAGCCCGATGCGCCGTCGCCAATCGAATCGGGCCGCTGGGTTTCATAATCGCCAGCGAAGATTCCTCCTAGACGCAGCGATACTGTGGGCGCACCTGGCGTGGAAAACTCATCCAGCGCCCGCCATGTCAGGCCCAAGCGCGCATCGCCCAAACCCTTATCGCCCCCCAGACCCGAGGTGCGTTTGGCATAGGGCAATTTGGCATCCACAGCTAACGCATCGGTTAGTCCGTATTGCACCCCTACAGTAGTCGTATCGACTTTGATGGAGCCAAACGGCAGGCTTAAAAGGTTGCCACCGATATAAAACTGGTCGGCATCTTGGCTCACATAACTCAATGAAACGGAACCACTGCCCGGCGCGGGTAACCACACGGCATTTTGTGCATATGCAAAAGGTGCCGCGGCAGCCAATAGCAGCCCAAGGGAACATTGCGT
>JBJOQV010000138.1:0-5919 GCA_046049785.1 Pseudomonadota bacterium | reverse complement strand
AGAGGCACAGAGAACACAGAGTGGCTTGGAGTAAACAGATTTTCTCTGTGAGCTCTGTATCTCCGTGGCTAAACGCAACGAACTTTCAATGTTTTTGCGCAATATCCATGCGGGTTTTGAGGCAGTTTTGCCTCAAAACCCGCATGGATATTGCGTAAAGCACTGCGAGCACATCAAAACTGCACCAGTTTTTCTTCGTAGTTCTCGACAAAAAACCGCTTGCCGCGCTGCACGATCACGTGCCCTTCTGCTTCCAGCTTGAGCATGAGGTTTTCAATCCCGCCAGGAAATTTGGGGTTGAGCTCACCACCGGTTTTCAGCGCCCGCCAGTACGGCGTGACCGGCTTGAGTCCAAGCTGCTCGGCCTCGAATGCAGCGCGGGCCACCAGCGGCGTAAGGATGCCGGCCGACACAGTGCAGCCGATGGTGGCGCCATGCTTGCGGGCCAGATAAGCACCCATTTCGCTGGGTGTCACGAGTTTGCGCCTGGGCACTTGCGCGATGATTTCATCCACCTCGCGCGCGTCGGGAATCGCAATCGTGCCCGGGCCGGTCTTGACCTGCATGCGCGGCGGAATCGCCCGCACCTTGGCCTGCGCCTTGTGCTGCGCGAGTTTCTCGCGCCAGGAAAGCAGTTCAGTTGTCATGCACGCAGTGTAAAAGCGGCTGCTGACGGCCTGGTGTCAGCAGCGTAGGTGCAATTTGGTCTTTTTTTTTGAGGCTCTACGCAATATCCATGCGGATTTTGGGCCAAAAATGGCTGAAAAAGCGCATGGATATTGCGTACTCTAGTTTGGTTCTTGCAGTTTTGCTGTTCAAAACGAGGTGCCCGCACGTTGACCAGCCCTCTGAAGCGCCAAGTCAGTCAAGTGACAAGCGGGGTTTCGGGCAAAAAACGTTTGAGCGCAGCGAGTTTTTTTGCCCGCCGCTTGGCGCTTGACTGACTTGGGGAGCCGAAGGCCGCTGAAGTGGGCGCGCCTTCTTTTGGTTACTTTTTGCTGCGCAGCCACCGCGTAGCGGTGGTCTTGGCAAACAAGACCAGCTTCGCTGGCCGCGAAGCGAAAAGTGACTTGCCGCCGGGCAACCCCCGGCAAAACTTTATTGGACGCAATGCGCTTTAAAGCGATGCAGAAGCGCGCCTAGATTCCCCCTCACCCTAACCCTCTCCCGCGAGGGGAGAGGGGATTAATCAGTCCCCTGCCTTGCAGGCCGCGCTCCGGCCCTCTCCGATCTGGGTAGAAGGCAAACTCCTACCGCGTCCGCACAATCAACCAAGCCCCCAGCACACATTGCACCAGATACAGGCTGCTGGACACGCCATGCAGCGTGCTAAACCGGTCAGACAGCTCAAGCCGTGTGGCATCAGACGTGGCGGCCATCATGCTTTCGCGCAGGCTGGCCATGTAGGGGGAAAAGCCAAACTGCTGCAGCGCCACCAGCGCCAGCGTGGCGACGATGATCCAGAAAATCGGGCGCGAGAGCTGCAGCCGCCGCTCCACGTATTGATGCAGGCCCAGCACGATACCGGCGCAGACAAACGCCACAATCGCCTGCCAGTAAAACATGTGGCTGGCAAAGGTGCCGGCCAGCGTGCGCGGCTCCAGCACCTTGAAGGCCACCGGCGCGGCCAGCAGGCCCACCGTCCACGCGCTGCCGACCCAGGCCGTGAGCGCGATCCGGTAGATGGCTAGCAAGATCCACTCGCCGCGGGTCTTGACGGAGACCGGGAAGGGATCGGCGCTCATTCGTAGCGCACGTCCAGCACTTCCACCTCGCGCGCGCCGCCGGGGGTATTGACCGTGGTCACGTCACCGGCGCTTTTGGTGATAAGGGCGCGTGCAATCGGGCTGGAGACGGAAATTTTGCCGACTTTGATGTCTGCCTCATCGTCGCCCACGATCTGGTAGACCGATTTGGTGCCGGAATCCAGGTCTTCGATATGCACCGTTGCACCAAACACCACGCGGCCACCGGCGTCCACGGTTTTGGGGTCGATCACCTGGGCGTTGGACAGTTTGGATTCCAGTTCTTGGATGCGGCCTTCGATAAAGCCCTGGCGCTCCTTGGCGGCGTCGTATTCGGCGTTTTCAGACAAATCGCCCTGTGCCCGCGCTTCAGAGATCGCCTGCACGACCGCCGGCCGATCCACCGTTTTCAATCGGTGCAACTCGGCCTTGAGCAATTCTGCACCGCGCACGGTGAGTGGAACAGTTCCCATCTTCAAACCTTCATCACTTAAACAAAAACCCGCAGGCAAAGCTGCGGGATATGCGTACTTTATCGGGGCTTGCACGCAGGTGCAATTGAATCAGCTGTTTTGTAGCTGCTTATGCAACCCTTGTAGATCAAAAACTTCAAGTGTTTGCATTGCACGCATGCCAGCCACAGCCGCTGCCGCGCCCGCAATGGTGGTGTAGGACGGCACACGGCTTGCCAGCGCAGTGGTGCGGATATGGCGCGAATCAGCGATGGCGTTGCGTTTTTCTTCCACCGTGTTGATCACCAGCGCCACCTCACCGTTTTTAAGCATGTCGACAATATTCGGGCGGCCTTCGGTGACCTTGTTGACCATGCGCACCGGCACGCCCGCGCCCTCAATCGCCGCCGCGGTGCCGCGCGTGGCCACGAGCTTAAAGCCCAGTTCATGCAGGCCGCGCGCGACTTCCACCGCCTTGCCTTTATCGGCATTTTTCACGCTGATGAAGACATTGCCTTTTTCCGGCAGGCGTGTACCCGCGCCCAGTTGGCTCTTAATGAAGGCCTCGCCAAAGGTGGTGCCCACACCCATCACCTCGCCGGTGGACTTCATCTCGGGGCCGAGAATGGTGTCCACACCGGGGAATTTCACAAACGGGAACACCGCTTCTTTCACCGAGTAGTACGGCGGCACCACTTCTTTGGTGAAGCCCTGCTCTTCCAGGCTCTTGCCGGCCATGGCGCTGGCTGCAATCTTTGCCAGGGGCACACCAATCGCCTTGCTCACATAGGGCACGGTGCGCGATGCGCGCGGATTGACCTCCAGCACATACACGGTAGGCACGCCTTCTTGATACTGCACCGCGAACTGCACGTTCATCAGGCCAGACACATTGAGCGCGCGCGCCATGACTTCGGTCTGGCGCTTGAGCTCTTCAATCAAGTCATTGGACAATGAATACGGCGGCAGCGAGCAGGCAGAATCGCCCGAGTGCACGCCGGCCTGCTCGATATGCTCCATCACCCCGCCAATGACCACGTGTTTGCCGTCTGAGAGGCAATCCACGTCTACCTCAATCGCGTCGTTCAAAAAACGGTCGAGCAGCACCGGCGAATCGTTGGATACTTTGACCGCTTCGCGCATGTAGCGCTCCAGATCGCGCTGCTCGTGCACGATTTCCATCGCGCGGCCACCCAGCACGTAGCTGGGGCGTACCACGAGCGGATAACCGATTTCCTGCGCCAGGCGGATCGCTTCATCTTCGGTGCGCGCGGTGCGGTTGGGCGGCTGGCGCAGGCCGAGTTTGACGAGTAACTTTTGAAAGCGTTCACGGTCTTCAGCGATGTCAATGCTCTCCGGCGATGTGCCGATGATCGGCACGCCATTGGCTTCCAGCGCTTTGGCGAGTTTGAGCGGGGTTTGGCCACCGTATTGCACGATCACGCCGACGGGCTTTTCCTTGTCAACGATTTCCAGCACGTCTTCTAGCGTGAGCGGCTCGAAATACAAGCGGTCGCTGGTGTCGTAGTCGGTCGAAACGGTTTCAGGGTTGCAGTTGACCATGATGGTTTCAAACCCGTCCGCGCGCAGCGCCATCGCTGCATGCACGCAGCAGTAATCAAATTCAATGCCCTGGCCGATGCGGTTGGGGCCGCCGCCCAGCACCATGATTTTTTTCTTGTCGGTTGGCGCGGCTTCGCACTCTTCTTCATACGTGGAGTACATGTACGCGGTGTGCGTGGCAAATTCGGCCGCGCAGCTATCGACCCGCTTGTACACCGGGCGGATGTTAAGGCCATGGCGGTGCTTGCGCACTTCGGCCTCGCTCGTATCCAGCAAATACGCCAGGCGGCGGTCTGAGAAACCTTTGCGCTTGAGTGCACGCATTGCTTCTGCGTCCAGATCGGCCAGCGTGTGCTTTTCGATCTGTTTTTCAATCTCTACGAGCTCTTGAATCTGCACCAAAAACCACGGATCAATATGGGTGAGGTTATGCACTTCTTCGAGCGTGAAGCCTTGCTCAAATGCATCGCCTACGTACCAGATGCGCTCCGGCCCTGGCTCGCCCAGTTCTTCTTCAATCCGTTCGCGGTCAGTGGTTTTTTGATTCAGACCATCCACGCCGACTTCAAGGCCGCGCAGCGCTTTTTGAAAACTTTCTTGAAACGTGCGGCCCATGGCCATCACCTCGCCCACGCTCTTCATCTGCGTGGTCAGGTGCGAGTCAGCATCCTTGAACTTTTCAAACGCAAAACGCGGCACTTTGGTGACGATGTAATCGATGCTCGGCTCAAAAGATGCCGGCGTGGCGCCGCCGGTAATTTCGTTGCGCAGCTCGTCCAGCGTATACCCCACGGCCAGCTTGGCCGCGACCTTGGCAATCGGGAAACCTGTGGCCTTGGAGGCCAGCGCGGATGAACGCGACACGCGCGGATTCATCTCAATCACGATCATGCGGCCTTGTCCGGATTGATCGCAAACTGCACGTTGGAACCGCCGGTATCCACGCCGATTTCGCGCAGCACCGCAATGCTGGCGTTGCGCATGATCTGGTATTCCTTGTCCGTCAGCGTTTGCGCGGGTGCGATAGTGATCGAATCGCCTGTGTGCACACCCATCGGGTCCAGGTTTTCGATCGAGCAGACGATGATGCAGTTATCCGCCTTGTCGCGCACCACCTCCATCTCAAACTCTTTCCAGCCAATGAGACTTTCTTCGATCAGCAGTTCAGAGGTCGGTGAGGCTTCCAGTCCGCGCTTGCAGATGGTCTCAAACTCTTCCGCGTTATAGGCAATGCCGCCGCCCGTGCCGCCCAGCGTAAAGCTCGGACGAATCACCGCCGGAAAACCGCTTGTGTCCAGCGCCTCGCCAATACGCCGCTGCACCGCCCAGGCCTCGTCCATGCTGTGCGCGATGCCGCTCATGGCGGATTCAAGGCCAATGCTGGTCATGGCATCTTTGAACTTGAGGCGGTCTTCGGCCTTCTCAATTGCATGTTCGTTGGCGCCGATCAGTTCCACGCCATATTTGGCCAGCACCCCGTTCTTGGCCAAATCCAGCGCACAGTTCAGCGCTGTTTGCCCACCCATCGTGGGCAGCAGCGCATCGGGCCGCTCTTTGGCGATCACGCGCTCAACCACCTGCCAGGTAATCGGCTCGATATAGGTGACGTCCGCCGTTTCCGGGTCGGTCATGATGGTGGCCGGATTACTGTTGACCAGAATGACTTTGTAGCCCTCTGAGCGCAGCGCCTTGCAGGCTTGCGCGCCGGAGTAGTCAAACTCGCAGGCCTGACCAATGATGATCGGGCCAGCGCCGATGATCAGAATGCTTTTGATGTCTGTGCGCTTTGGCATCGACTAATCCTGAATAAAACCAATTTTGCGTTTAGATGTTTTGGGTGGCGTCATCAGCTCACGGATCGCTTCAAACACGACTTTGAACTGATCGTCGTACTTGCGCTCTAGCGCATTGAGCTTGCGCTTCAAATCTTGATGCTCAACGAGCATCGCGCGCATCTTGACAAAAGCGCGCATGATTTCGATATTGACCGCCACGGCCTGGCTGCTGCGCAAGACGCTGGACAGCATGGCCACGCCCTGTTCGGTGAACGCATACGGAGCGGCACGCAATCCACCTCGCGTTTCACCCTTTGAAATCACAATTTGTGATTTCAAAGCTTCAAATTCCTGTGAATTGAGCTGAAACATAAAGTCTTCAGG
>JBJOQV010000137.1:0-4472 GCA_046049785.1 Pseudomonadota bacterium | reverse complement strand
AGCAAACCCGCTTCAATCTGCCGGTACCCTGATGGCTGGTATCAATGACTAGCCGCGCCATCACCATCGCCTTGCTCGTCTTGTTGCTCGCGCTGCAGTGGCCGGTGTGGTTTGGCAAAGGCGGCTGGTTCAAGGTGTGGGAGCGCCAAGGCGAGGTGGCCAAGCGCGACGCCGCCAATGAAGAGCGCAAGCTGCGCAACGCAGCCATTGAGGCCGATGTCAAAGACCTCAAAGACGGCACCGGCGCGATTGAGGAGCGGGCGCGGCAGGATTTGGGCATGATCAAGAAGGGCGAAGTGTTCGTGCAAGTCCTGCAAGGCCCACAAAGCGCCGCCCCGGCCAGCCCAAGCGCACCGCAGCGCTAAAGGGCTTTTTTTTCCAAAACCGCGGTCTGCCTGCGGTTTTCCCCAGCGTGACTCTTGGCGGGAAAGCCTCTACTGTGTATTCTGAATACACATATTTATAGTTGCTGTTTTCCATCCTCCAATGATCAAACCGATTGCTGCCGCACCAGATTTGGTTGAAGAGTCGTACCGCGCCGTACGGGACGCGATTTGCGATGGCCGGCTTGGCGCTGGTGAGCGCGTGACGCAAGAGCAGGTGGCGCAGCAGCTTGGCATTTCACGCCAGCCGGTCGTGCATGCGTTTGCGCGTCTGAAGCGCGAAGGTTTTCTGGTGGATGCCGGCCGCAAAGGTGTGGCGGTGTCGCGACTTGCGCCTGAGCAAGTGCTGGCCTTATATGAAATCCGTGCCGAACTGGACGCGCTTGCTGCGAGCGGCGCCGCGAACCTGGCGACCGATGCACAGCTGCGCAAACTGGAGCAGTCGCTGGAAGCCGGGCGGCAAGCCATCGCGCGTGGCAAGATTGCCGGAGTGATTGATGCTGACATGGCGTTTCACAGAACCCTGTACGCCGTGAGCGGCAATCCATACATCGAGCAGACCCTCGGCGAGCTGTGGTACCACCTGCGCCGTGCCATGGGCATGGTGCTGGCGCAGCAAGAAGTGCGCAGCGGCCTGTGGGATGAGCACGCTGAGATCGTGGCCGCGATTGTTGATCGCCAGCCCAAGCAAGCCGCCAAGATCGCCCGCAACCACGCCAACATGGCCGCGCAGACATTGAGCAAGCGCATGAACGCGCTGCTTGACGCCTAGTTCACGGATATAGAGGCACGCATGCAGCTCACAGCACAGCAAATCCAGCAGTTTGACGAGCAAGGCTTTCTGTTCTTCCCCGGCCTGTTTTCGCCGCAAGAAATCAAAACATTGCAAGACGAAGTGCCCGCGCTCTATGCCATGCGCCGGCCGGAAAACGTGCGTGAGAAAACTGGTGACGTGGTGCGTACCAACTTTGCCGCGCATATGTACAGCGCGCCGTTTGCGCGGCTGGCGCGGCATCCGCGCATGATCAAACCGGTCGAGCAAATATTCGATGAAAAGCTGTACATGCACCAGTTCAAGATCAACGGCAAGATGGCCTTTGATGGTGATGTGTGGCAATGGCATCAAGACTACGGTACGTGGCTCAATGATGACTTGATGCCCACGCCGCGCGCCATGAACGTGGCCATTTTTCTGGACGAAGTCACCGAGTTCAACGGCCCGCTCATGTTCATCCCCGGCAGTCACAAGCTCGGCGCGTTGCCGGCCGGGCACGACACCGCCACCACCAGCTATCCGCTTTGGACGATTGACCATGATGCGATCCGCCAGCTGGTTGAAAAAGCTGGCGGCCAAGGGGTCAATGGCAAGGATGGCGGCATCGTTTCGCCCAAAGGCCCGCCGGGCTCGATGATCATGTTCCATAGCTGCCTGGTGCACGCGAGCACGAGCAATCTGAGTCCGTTTAACCGTGTCAGCGTGTATTTAAGCCTGTGCGCTGTTTCCAACCACATCCGCCGCCATAAGCGCGTGGAATACATCGCGCACCGCGACTTCACACCGATTGAATGCTTGCCGGACGACTGTCTGCGCAAGTCGTACCCGGTTGATTTGCCTTGGGAGCATGGCCTACCGCCCTCGGCAATGGTGACCTCGCTGGAAGAACTCCGGCAGGCCGCATGAACCTGCACAAGCTGCTGCTGGCGCGCGCCGCGCAAGGCAAGCCCCTGCGGGTAGGCTTGATTGGCGCAGGCAAGTTTGGCTCGATGTACTTAAGCCAGGCGCGCAAAACGCCCGGCATTCATCTGGTGGGCGTGGCTGATCTTGCGCCGCCGCGTGCCCAGGCCGCGTTAGTGAATGTGGGCTGGCCTGCAGCGCAGCTAGGCGCGGCCAGTTTTGAAGAAGCCGCCAAGCAGGGCACAACGCATGTTTCGCCCGACAATATGGCGCTGATCGCCAGCCCGTTTATCGATGTGGTGATAGACGCCACCGGCTCACCCGCGGCCGGCATTGCGCATGTGCTGGCCTGCTGCAAGCACGGCAAACATATCGTGATGGTGAACGTAGAAGCCGATGCACTGGCCGGCCCATTGCTCGCGCAAAGAGCGCGTGAGGCGGGCATTGTGTATTCGCTGGCCTATGGCGATCAGCCCGCACTCATCTGCGAGCAGGTGGACTGGGCGCGCGCCAGTGGCTTTGAAGTGGTGGCCGCCGGCAAAGGCACCAAGTACCTGCCCAGCTATCACGCCAGTACCCCAGATACCGTGTGGCAACACTACGGCCTGACTGCGCAAGAAGCCGCCGCCGGCGGCATGAACGCGCAAATGTTCAACAGCTTTTTGGACGGCACCAAGAGCGCGATCGAAATGGCGGCCGTGGCCAACGCCACCGGGCTCACACCCGCGCCGGACGGTCTGCAGTTTCCGCCGGTGGGCGTGGACGATCTGGCGCGCTGCCTAAAGCCGGCGAGTGAAGGCGGGCACCTGCATCATCGCGGCCAGGTTGAGGTGATCTCCAGCCTGGAGCGTGACGGCCGCCCGGTATTTCGCGATCTGCGCTGGGGCGTGTATGTCACCTTTGCCGCAGATAGCGATTACGTGCGCCGCTGCTTCAAAGAGTACGGCTTGATCACGGACGCGTCGGGCAACTATTCATCGATGTACAAGCCGTTTCATTTGATCGGCCTTGAGCTGGGCATCAGCGTGGCCAGCGCGGGGTTGCGCGGCGAGCCCACAGGGCAAGCGGTGGCTTGGCATGGCGATGTGGTGGCCACTGCCAAGCGCGCACTCAAAGCCGGCGAGATGCTGGACGGTGAGGGCGGCTACACCGTGTTTGGAAAGTTGCTGCCGGCGGCAGATTCACTCGCAGGCGGCTACCTGCCGCTGGGCTTGGCGCACAAGGTTAAGCTAAAGCAAAACATCGCGGCCATGCAACCGGTGCGCTGGAGCGATGTGGAGTTTGATGCGGCCAGTCAGGCGGTCCAGTTCAGGCGCGAGATGGAAGCTGGACTGCTTGCCAAGGCGGCGGAATGAATGCTGCTCGATGACGAAATGACTTTGCCGCTGCCGCGGCTTCAATGACAAATGACAGGTAGTCACTCAAGTCATTGAGGCGCGCAAGCGCCGGGTCATTGAGCGCGCAGCGCAAAGTCATTTGTCATCACGCAATATCCATGAGCCTTTTCAAGCAAAAATGGCTCAAAACCCGCATGAATACTGCGTAGTATGCCTTTTAATGCAGCGTGCCGGGTGATTGTGGTTCAGTGATGGCGGTAAACGCCGCGGCGGCGTCCACTGCATCAAACAGATAGGTCTTGTCGCAGTATTCGCAGTTCACTGTGATGCTGTTCTGCTCCGCGAGAATCGATTCCACTTCGGCGCGGCCAAGCATGCGCAGCACGCCAGCCACTTTCTCGCGCGAGCACGTGCAGGCAAAGCGCACGGGCTGTGCCTCAAACACCGTCACTGTTTCTTCGTAGAACACGCGGCGCACCAGCTCAGTGGCCTCCAGTGACAGCAGTTCGTCCGGTTTGATCGTGCCGGCGAGAATACGCGCGCGGTTCCATGCGTCTTCGTCCGGCGCTGCCTTTGTTCCACCTTCAACGGGCATGCGCTGAATCAGCACGCCGGCCGCCACGCCGGAATCGGCCGCCAGCCAGAGCTGCGTGGGCAACTGTTCGCTGGAGGCAAAGTAATGCGCCAGGCTCTCCGCCAGCGTATGGCCCACCAGCGGCACAATGCCGGTGTAGGCCTGCTGGCCTGGCAGCTTGTCCTGCGGGTCCAGCACGACCATGAAGCGGCTGTTGCCGGTAGGGTTCACCAGCGCTTTAAAGTCCGCGTCCTCACTGATCTGCGCATCCGCGGCCAGCTTGACTGTGGCACGCACCAGCCAACCACTCGCCTCTGGTGCAGCCCGGCATTCCACCACCGCCAGCCGCACGGGGCCATCGCCCTGTAACTGCAAGGCCAGCGCGCCGTTGAATTTGAGTGTGGCCGACAGCAGCGTGCTGGCCACTACAAGTTCGCCCAGCATGTGCTGCACGGCAGGCGGGTGCGCGCGCATGCCTGCAATCTGCATCCACGTATCGGTAA
>JBJOQV010000136.1:0-4426 GCA_046049785.1 Pseudomonadota bacterium | reverse complement strand
CCCGCGCCAAGCTGCGCAATAAAGCTCTTGGTCGCAGCCACGCTACGCTCTGCACCTGCGCACAGTGGCACCAACCATTGCGCGGCCTGCGCCAGCGGCGAGTGTTCATCATTCACAAACGCGACGGTGTTTGCCTGCTGGGCACGGAAGCTGCGAATCGGTTCCACCACGTCCGGGCTCTGGCCAGACTGCGAAAACGCCAGCGCAGTGAGGCCGTTGCAATCAATTGGTGCGCCATACAAAGTCACCAGCGACATCGGCAGCGACGTGACAAGCCGCCCAAGCCGGGCCGCGATCAGATATGCGGTGTACTGCGCAGCGTAGTCTGAACTGCCGCGCGCAACCGTGAGCATGCTGGGCGGCGGCGCATCGCGCAGCAACGCACCGAGCGTCTGCATCAGCGCGGCATTGCGGGCAAACTGCGCCTCAATGATGCCCGGCGCCTCAAGCGCCTCGCGCCGCATATGCGAGCCGCTGCGCTCCTCGCTCTCATCCACGTGCACACGGTTCATTTGGGCCTATGCTTAGCTATGAGACCAAAGCCATACCAGTATGCGCGATGCAGAGCATCCCAACGCAGGTTATACCGCCGTGAGTTCGGCCACAAAGTCATAGTTCACGCCGCGATAGATCGATTGTGTGAGTTCCACCGCACGACCGTCGGAAAGATAGCCCAGCCGCTCCACCATCAGGCCTGCATCGCCCGGTTGCGCCTCCAGCAGACGTGCCTGCTCGCCGGTGAGAAGCAAAGCTCGCAAGCGCTGCAATGCCCGTGTGGGCCTGCGGCCGCGCTGGCTGAGCGCCTCATACAGCGAGTCCGACACGCTTTGCAGCGAAGGCAAGGCCCATGCCAGGATGGTGGCATATTCCAGCGCCATTGGCACGCCGTCGGCCAGACGCAGACGATGAAAGCGAAACACGCGCGTACCCGGGCTGACCGCGAGTTTGAGCGCTTCCTCCGGCGTTACCGTACCCTGCGCACGCTTGACCCACACCGTGCTGGGTGCGTAGCCGCGCGAGAGCATGTCTTCCGAAAACGAAGTGAGCTTGGCAAAATTTTTCTCGATGCGCTGGCGGACAAACGTGCCTGCGCCCTGCCGGCTTTCCAGCAGGCCTTCCTCGACCAAGCCTTTGATCGCCTGCCGCACGGTGATGCGCGAAACATGCAGCACCTGGGCCAGCTGCCGCTCTGACGGCAGCGCATCGTCCAGGCCCAGCGCGCCGCTACGGATGGCCTTGCGCACACCGCGCTGCAGCTGCTGGTACAGCGGCAGGCTTTGCCCGGGATCCAGCGGCCCCAGAACACGCGCAAGTTCAGCCATCCACGTTCTCCTTGCCAAAAAAGATCAAAAACTTGTACAGACCGCTAGCGTAGCGCCCGCAACTGGTTATATATTGGTTCTAAATCAGGTCTTTCGTCAATCGCGCATGCTTGATACAGAAACTCCCAGCCCAGCCCACTCCGCACTCGACACCTACAACACTGACGCGCTTGTCTGGGCGTTTATCAAAGACCAGTTGCAGGCGGCCGAGGCGGTGCGCAATGCCCAGCCGCAGCTTGTCCGCGCGGTCGACCTGGCATTACCGCGGATCAAGGCCGGTGGCCGGCTGATTTACGTGGGCGCCGGCACGTCAGGCCGCTTGGCAGCGATGGATGGCGCAGAACTCAATCCCACCTTCTCCTGGCCGGCAGACCGGGTTGTCACCGTGCTGGCCGGCGGCAATAAGGCCATGCTGCAGGCGGTGGAAGGCGCTGAAGACGACGGCGAGCGCGGCGCAGCCGAGATGAACGCTGCCAATCCCACCGCGCGGGACGTGGCGGTATTTGTCGCGGCCTCAGGTGCTACGCCCTTCACGCTAGGTGCAATGCGCGCCGCCAAGCAAGCCGGGGCGCTCACTATTGGCATTGCCAACAATGCGCAAGCGCCGGTGATTGTGCAGGCGGAGGTGGGCATTCTGCTTTTCACTGGCACAGAGCTGATCTCCGGCAGTACGCGATTAAAGGCAGGCACTGCGCAAAAAGTAGCACTCAACACGTTCTCCAGCGCGTTGATGGTGCGCCTGAACAAGGTGTATGGCAACCTGATGGTGGATTTGCGGGCGACCAACGCCAAGCTGCGGCGCCGTGCAGTCTCTCTCACCATGCACGCCACCGGCTGCCAGGAAGCGCAGGCCCTTGCCACGCTTGAGGCTTGCGGTTTTCATGTCAAGGTGGCCATCGTCGCGATCCTGGGCAAGATGGATGTAACCGTGGCGCAGTCGCGGCTAGATAAAGCTGAAGGCAGCGTTCGGCAGGCGCTGCACCAATGACCGTCAGCCAGGCCGCGCAGCCCATCGAGGCAAGCCGCGCCAGTATGACGCCAAAAGCCAAAACTCCGTGGGCCTGGGTGCCCTCGCTGTCCTTTATGTCCGGCATGCCGTATGTGGCTGTGATGACGCTGTCGGTCATTTTGTACAAAAACCTGGGCGTGTCCAACACCGATATTGCCCTGTACACCAGTTGGTTGTATTTGCCCTGGGTCATTAAACCGCTGTGGTCACCTTTTGTGGAGATGTTCGGCACGCGGCGCAGCTGGATCGTGGCGCTGCAATTTGCCTCGGGTGTTGCGCTGGCGGCAGTGGCCTTCACAATTCCCATGCCCGGTTTTTTTCAAATGACGCTGGCCATGTTCTGGCTGCTCGCGTTTGCATCGGCCACGCATGATATTGCCGGCGACGGCATGTATATGCTGGCACTCGCGCCGCATCAACAAGCGGCATTCATCGCTGTGCGCAGCACGGCCTACCGGCTGGCGATGATCGCCGGGCAAGGCGCCTGCGTGTATCTTGCCGGATCGCTGATTCAGTCCACCGGCAAAGCCACGCTTGCATGGACAATCGTGTTTGCGTTGCTGGCCGCTCTAATGCTGGCCACCGCGCTGTATCACCGCTTTGCGTTGCCGCGCAGCGCGGCTGACATTCCAACAGCGCATGGCAGCGGCGTGCTGGCTGACTTCGTCAGTACGTTCGCCGCGTTTTTCAGGCGCCGGGATATTGTGCTGGTGCTGGCGTTGTTGCTGCTGTTCCGTTTTGGCGAGGCACAGCTACTCAAGCTCGCGCCGCCGTTCATGCTTGACCCCATCGCGCAAGGTGGTCTGGGCCTGTCCGCCCAGCAAGTGGGCATTGTGTACGGCACCATTGGCGTGATCGCGCTGACCCTTGGCGGCTTTCTGGGCAGTTACCTGGTCTGGCGCTTCGGTTTGAAGCGCGTGCTGTGGCCGCTCGTGACCGCGGTGCATGCGCCCAATCTCGTGTACATCTATCTTGCCGCAGCACAGCCTGACAGTATTGTTCTCATCAGCGCCGCAGTCGCTTTCGAGCAGTTTGGCTATGGCTGCGGCTTTACCGCGTTCATGCTGTACATGATGCTGGTCGCACAAGGTCCGCACCAGACCGCGCACTACGCCATTTGCACCGGCTTCATGGCGCTGGGCATGATGCTGCCGGGCATGATCAGCGGCTGGATCCAGGCACAGCTGGGTTATGTGAACTTTTTTGTCTGGGTTTGCGTCGCAACGATTCCTGCCTTTATCGCAACTGCGTTTCTCAAGATTGAGCCGGCATATGGCAGAAAGCCCAGCGAATGAGCGGTTTGGGCATTGATGCAGGTGGCACGCAGACACGCTGGGCTTTGGCGGATGCACAAGGCCGAATCCTCGCGGAAGGCGCAGTGCCTGGTTTATCAGCTACGCAATTTCGCGACGCTGCAGGCCGCACGCATCTGATGCACAGTTTTTCGGCCATCGCGCACGCGGCCAAAAGGCATGGCCCTGTAACGCAAGTGCGCGCCGCTTTGACGGGCTTTGATGCGGCAGCGCAAGATGCCCAGCAGCTAGCGCAGCTCATCGCCGCGCCGTGTGCGCTTGCTGCGGACGCAGTCGTGGTGATGAGCGATATCGAGGCGGCTTGCCGCGCGGCGCTCGCACCCGGCGAGGGCTACCTCGTGTACTGCGGCACCGGCTCGGTTGCCGCATTTGTGGATGCAAGCGGCACGATGCACCGGGCCGGCGGACGCGGCATGTGGCTGGATGACGGCGGCAGCGGCACGTGGATCGCGCGGGAGGCGCTGCGCGCGGTGTGGCGGCGCGAAGACGAGGCGCCGGGAAGCTGGCGTGACAGCAGGCTTGCGCAGGCACTGTTCGCGCAGCTGGGCAGCGACGAGTGGCGCGCATCGCGCCAGTTGATTCTGACTGCAGATCGCGGCCAGATCGGCCAGCTTGCGCTGGCCGTGGCGCGGGCCGCGCAAGAAAACGATCCGCAAGCGCTGACCATCTTGCGCGCCGCAGGGGTTGAATTGGCGCGCCTGGCCGCCGCCATGATCAGCCGCTTTGGCCCACGCAGCGTGGTGCTCAGTGGCCGCGCGGCGCTGCTGCATCCCTGCATTGCA
>JBJOQV010000135.1:0-8139 GCA_046049785.1 Pseudomonadota bacterium | reverse complement strand
TTGCAGCGCCGCAATACCTTTTCCGTCTAGACCGCCATCCTTAGTTAAATCTGCCAAATTAAATCGACCTTGCGCATCTTTGATATAGCCCGAACCAAAGGCTTCAAGCTGGCCGCGCTCGTCCGTGAGCCGGGTCGGTGCGAGTTCTTGTGCCCAAGGTTCTCCTAGATGGTCTAGCTGTTTATTGTCATCCAAATCTCTCAATATGACGATCGCCCAGTCCGTTGCTCCAGTGAGCAACCAGCGCGCCTGTGCCCCAGCCCGCTGCACTTCGATTGTCCGCCCCAACGCGTCCTGTGCGACAAACCATTGTGCGGTCATCACGGCAATAAGCGCCGCAATCAGCAGCGCCGTAACGACCGCCACGCCGCGCTGCCGTTCTCTTTTGCCGTGCACTCTGCGGTTCAAATTGACTCTCCCAGAAGGACTTTAACCACCGGACCGCCGGGTAGGTCAAGCCGAATAGACAACGCCAAAATGCGGCCCGCATTTCCAAACCCAGTGGGGGCTTGGATGATGCCGGCTTGCGGTTGGCGCGGTGCCGGGCTGTCCTGGGACTGACGTTTTAACCATTCCTCGGAGGGCAACCAATTGCCATCTACAAACACTGCAATGGCCCAGCTCTTCACCTCCGGCAACACTTGCAGTACCGTGCTTTCTCCCGGCGGTTCGTTTCGCACAATGCGCAGCAACTTGCCTTCAGATAATTGCCATTGCACTGTGCCACGCTGCGAAGGGCCGTTGGCCTGCGCGAGCTCGCGCTGCAGGGCAAAGCCGTTGGCAAATAGCGTGATTGGCGACGCCGCGCGGCCGGAGGTTGCGCTGCGCACATCGGCCGCCATTTGTTCAAGCGTGCTATTCAAGTGATTGACCTTGTCACGAACGGCAATGGCTGCGTCGCGCGAGCGCAGCACTGCGTCCAGACCGCGCCACGCCAAGGTAGACATCAAGGCAAGGATGGTCAACGCGACCAGCAGCTCGATAAGGGTAAAGCCGTCCGCTCGCGCATGCTTCATCGTCTTGTCGCCATAACAGTAGAAAGCATGACAAGTTCTTGCGACCGTGCGGCCGAGTCGAACACGCTTACTTCAATCCGGAAAAAGAATGGGTTCGCTGTGCTCGTAACCCGCTCTTCGCATTCAAATGGATTGGCTGACTGCGGGCAGGCAAAGCTGCGTTTGCCCAGCGGGGGCGCGTTTCGGCCAAGGCGCAACTCAGACAGCCGGTTATCAGCTGAGATGATGGCCAAACTGCGCAGCGCAAGCTGCTGCGTATGGTCGCCCAGTTGTCCGGCTGCGCGCAGGCCGGCCATCAGGGCCAGCGTGACAATGGCCAGCGCGACCAGCACCTCGACCAAGGTGAAGCCACGCATGTGCAAAAGGCGGTGGCGGGTCATTCAGGTTGCACGACTCTGAAGCCGCCTGCGCCGTCTGATGCGACCACGCGCGCGAGGCCGCCGGCAGCGATGGTGAAGGACAGCGGCGCGCCGATGGGTTCCAGCCCCAGGCCGGCGCCGCCGGGCGGTATGGTGAGCTGCGCGCCCTCCGCCTCAAACAGCTTGGGGCCAAACACCTCATCCGCCGTGATCGGTTCCCAGGCCATCAGGTCAAACTCCTGATCGTTACGGCTGCGCTGCGCAAAGCGCCAGCCGCCGGGTACGGCTTCCAGCCGCATGGCGCGCCCGGTGGCGGCAGCCTGCGCCTGCGCGGCGGACAAAATCACCGCCAGGCGTTCCGCGTCGCGCGACAGCACGCGAGCCGGGTTGGGCGTGATGGCCACTTGCACGAGCGAGAGCATGATGCCCACCACCACCATCACCACCAGCAGTTCGACAAGCGTGAAGCCGCGCGCGCGCACGGGGTGTTTTGGAGCCACTTTTAAGTGTGGGTACGCAATATCCATGAGCCTTTCCAGCCATTTTTGCCTCAAAAACCGCATGGATACTGCGTACTCCGTTTGTGATGCTAGATATCCCAGGTACCGATGTCCGCGTCATCGGCCTCACCACCGGGCTTGCCGTCTTTGCCGTAGGAAAAGATGTCAAACTCGCCGCCTTTGATGCCCGGCTGCACGTACTGGTACGGATTGCCCCAGGGGTCGTTGGGCAGGCGTTCAACATAGCCGCCAGACTTCCAGTTGGGCGGAATCTGCCCTACGGTAGGCTTTGTCACGAGCGATTGCAGCCCTTGCTCGGTGGAGGGATAGCGTTGATTGTCCAGGTAGTACAGTTTGAGTGCCTGCTTCATGCTGGCAATGTCGGTGCGTGCCGCCTGCACGCGGGCCTGATCGCCACGGCCCATCACGCGCGGCACCACCAGCGCCGCCAGAATGCCCAGGATGACAATCACCACCATGACCTCAATCAGGGTGAAACCTTTGGAACCTTTACGCACAGAAGTGTCTCCGAATCCAAGCGCGGTGCCCCATGGCTGCCGCGTTTGCAGTGATAATACTGCTCGGATACGTCACGAGAGCTTAAGTTCATGACCCGCTGGTTGCCCAAATTGCTCACCTTGCTGCTTGCCTGCGCGCTGGCCGGCACCGGCGCGTACTGGTTTATGCGGATCGCCGGCGGCCCGCCCGCGCCCGATCCGCGCAGCCTGAACCGCGCGGTGGATGCGCCGGTCGCAAGTTTTCGCGAACCGGTCAGCCTGTTTGGCAGCACGCAGACGCAGGCGCTTACCAACGTCAAGCTGCTGGGTGTGATTGCCGGGCCGGACGGCAAGGGCCGCGCCATTCTCACCGTGAATGACGCGCCGCCCAAAAGCTACGCCACCGGTGCGCAAATTGCCGCCGGCATGAAGCTCAAGGCGGTGGAGTCGCGCGCCGTTGTGGTGGACAACGGCGGCGTAGAAAGCCGCATTGCACTGCCGCCGCGCACCAGTGTCGCAGCCAACGCCATTTCTTCGCCTGCATTGCCGGCGCGCCCGGCCTTTGGTGCGCAGGCCGCGCCGCCGCCGGCTATGTCGCAAGTCGCGCCGGCGGTACCGCCGGTTGCCCCGGCATCGGGCGGGGCGCCGGCAGCGGCAGCGGCTGCTGCCGCTGCTGCGGCGTCTCAGCAAGGCGTGCCGATGGCGCCAGCCGCACAAGTGCCGCCGCCAGCCAATCCACCTCCCGCGCTTTCGCCCACCCAGCAGCCCAAGCTGCGCGAATAGACTAGCGGCGC
Source organism: Pseudomonadota bacterium (assembly GCA_046049785.1). Lineage (GTDB taxonomy): Bacteria > Pseudomonadota > Gammaproteobacteria > Burkholderiales > Burkholderiaceae_C > JBJOQV01. Next base: position 4,973 of record JBJOQV010000135.1, on the reverse strand, counting down.
GGCATGCGCTTTGCGGCAGCGATAAAAAAAGCCCGCTCACGCGGGCTTTTTTGTAAGAAGCGCAAACGGCTTAGTTGCTCTTCTCTGCCATAAAAATTTCCACACGGCGGTTCTTGGCGCGGCCTTCAGCGCTGCCGTTGTCGGCAATCGGCTCTTTCTCGCCGCGGCCATCAATGGCGATGCGCTTGGCATCCACACCTTTGCCGGACAGATAGGCGCGGGTGCTGGCGGCGCGCTGCACTGACAGCGGATCGTTCACTGAATCCGAACCTTGGCTGTCGGTGTGGCCAATGATTCTTACTTCGGCCGCCGGGTTGTCGCGCAGGCCAGTGGCAAACTGGTCGAGCACGGGTGCAAAGTTGCCCTTGATGTCGCTTCTGCCGGTATCAAAAGAAATATCGCTCGGAATGTTCAGTTTGAGCTGATTGTCCGGCGTTTGCGTGACAGCTACGCCGGTGCCGGCGGTGGCTTGTTCCATCGCTTTCTTTTGATCTTCCATCTTCTTGGACCAGATGTAGCCGCCCAGCGCGCCTGCTGCTGCGCCCACGGCTGCGCCAGTGCGCGTGCTGCCGGCTTTGTCGCCACCCGCAGTGGTACGGCCGATCACTGCGCCGGCGGCGGTGCCGATGGCAGCGCCGATGGCGGTATTTTTCTGCGTGTCACTCATGCTGGCGCAGCCGGTCGTGGCCAGCGTAACAGCGACACCAAGCGTTGTTAGCGCAAAGAGGTGTGATTTCATGTTGATCTCTCCAGAGTGTCTTGTAAAAGGCAGCGCTCAAAGCGCTGCTGCCTGCATTGGACACCGGTTGAACCCCGCTGTTTCGTGCAATAGGTAAAACCTTGTTACAAATCAAGAAGTTGACGAAACTTTTGGGCAGCCGCCGCTAGTGCTGCCGCGCCCAGCGCGAATGCTTGGGCAGATGCGCCTGCAAAAAGGCCATCTGATCGGCCAGGATATGCCGGTTGGACAAGATAAACCCTTCGTTTCTGCAGACGCGGTAAGGCACGTACAGCAAAATCATGTGTGCTTCTTCGGGCGTGCGGTTGCCCTTGCGGTGATTGCAGCCGCGGCAGGCCGTGACCACATTCATCCAGTGATGCCGCCCGCCGCGCGACAGGGGAATAATGTGCTCAATGGTCAGATGATCTTCAGCAAAGTGGCCGCCGCAATAGGCGCACACATACCGGTCACGCAAGAACAGCCGCTCGCGCGACAGGCCCACATGGTCGTGCCCCATCGGCATGCGGTGGCGGCCGCGCACCATGATGATGGAGGAATAAATCACCTCGCTCACCCGGTGCTGCTCGCGGTTGTAGCCGCCGCTCATGGAGAACACGTGCTCGCCCAGCTCCGTGACCACCTTCTCCGCCGCGTAATAGCGCGCGGCACGTTGCGGCCCCGCCCACCGCACCGGTTGGCCTACAGAATCCACAATCAGTAGTTGCCTGCTCACATCCCGATTATGCGCTTATCAACAACCGCGCGCAAAGCGGGGCTGCCTGAAAGCTAGCTATAGTGACATTTGTGTGAATGCACGCAGGTTTCATGAGCCTTTCAAGACAAAAATGGCTGGAAAGGCGCATGGATATTACGTATTGAACGTAAGAACTTACTGCAATACGCGTTGAATTGCCGCCTGGACTGCCGCGTCGCTGCTCGCGAGCGCCCGCGTGAACTCAGGCGTGGCGCCTGGGCTGTAGTTGGCAAACACCGCATAGGTCAGTGTTTGCCCGGTCGCATCTGGCGTAGCCTGTACGGCAGAGTTATCAGCGGCAACGGAACGGGTAAGTGTCTCGGTACCCTCGGCATTAAATCCAAACGCAAGGCGCGGGCTGGACACAGAGGCGGCGGCGTTCAGAACGATCACCGCACCAGCGGCGTTGGGCACATTGGTGCGCAGAGAAATATTGGTGTATTGGTCGGGCCGCCCGTTGCGCGTCACAGTCAGGGTGCCGGTGGCGTTGAGGCTGCCATTGGTTTGCCGAACTTGCGCGAGTGCGCCAGCAACAGTCTCAAGACCCGCGCCCCAGTTGAGCGACACGCCGCTGTACGTAAAGCTGCCCGAATTGAACACCGCTGCTGACCCGAAGGTGCCCAGCACCGCGTCGCTGGTGGACACCGTACCGGCCGCAAACTGAATGGGCAGCCCTTGGCTCGTGAAGGCGCAGTTATTGAAAGTGATGGTGCGGGTTGCGCCGCTTCTGGCGTAAGCAAAATTGCCGCTGTTTTGGCATGGAAAGCTGCCGCTTGCAGGATCGCCCGCGGCCAGTGCGGTGCGAAAGGCGGCGTCGGCAGATTCCGCGGCCAGATTGATGCGCACAAACCCAATCGCGCCGGCCCACGCAGCGTCCAGGTAGTTGGACGTGTTGATGGTCTTGGTCGCAGAAGGCGGTGGCACGGTGCTGCCTCCGCCGCCATCGCTTCCGCCACCGCCGCAGGCAGACAGGGCCAACAGACCGGCTGCGACCAAAGTCGCGCGTGTGAACTGCTTCATTAAAACTCCCCTTGCAAGCAAATGTGTTGATGAACAGTATGAGTTTTTCTTGCTCAGCAGCTTAAGACAACGGCGCGGCAATTGCACTACCCTTGCGATGTGGTTTGCAGATGGACTACGCAATATCCATGCGCTTTTCCAGGCAAAAATGCTTGAAAAAGCTTATGAATATTGCGTAGTGCTCTAAGACGAAGTCGCCGCTTCCGAACTTAACGGCGCCGGGCCAGGGCGCGCATCGGTGGGCCGTACGCTGCTGGCCAGCCAGATCGCCAGCAGCGTGGCGGCGCAGGCCACATAGCCCACCATGTTGTAGTTGTGGATCATGCCCTGCGCGTCGCGGCTGATGATCATGCCGGCAATCAGCGCCGCTACGCCGCTGCCAGCGCTTTGCACAGCGGTGGAGAGGCTCATGTAGGTGCCGCGCACCTGTGGGTTGCCGGCGGAGGTGATCATGGCCATGCCGGGCACAAAGCGGCCGCTGACAAAAATAAAAAATGGTGTGGACATGAGAATCACCGCCCACCACGGCAGCGCCGGGCTGTGCGTGATGGCCAGAATCGGCAGGATCGACAGCGCTGCAATCACGCGAAACACCTGCGCCTTGCCGTATTGATCGGCCAGCTTGCCAAACCAGCGCGCCGTGAAAAACGTGCAGACACCACCCACTAGATACATCACCGGCAGCAGCGTTTCAGGAAAGCCCACGTTGCCCGTGGTGTACAGCGTGATGTACGGAATCACCGTGAAGCCGCCCAGCATCAGCAGCACCATGAAGGCGAACGCGCGCCAATGATTTGCATCGGCCAGCACCTGGCCCATCGGTTTGAACGCGTGCGATAAGCGCAGGTCTTGCGTGCGCGCGGCCATGCTGGGCAGGGTGCGCAGCGCGGCCGCAAAAACAATCGCAGCCAACACCGCGGCAAAGATAAACGGCGCGCGCCAACCCAGCGCGCCGCTGTGATTGGCAAAGAACAGCCCCAGCGGCACGCCGATCACGGTAGAAAGCGAAAACGCCGCCATCACCACACCTGTAGCGCGGCCGCGCCGCTCGTAAGGAATCACATCGCCAATGGTGGTGTGCACCATCGCTCCCAGCACCCCGCCAAACGCACCGGCCAGCCCGCGCGCGATCAGTAGCAGGGTGTAGCTGGGCGCCACCGCGCAGGCCAGCGTGGCGAGGATGAAGCCCGTGTACAGCGTGAGCATCACGCGGCGGCGGTTAAAGCGGTCGATCACCACCGCCGCCAGCAACGCGCTGATGGCGGCCGTAAACGTATAAGCCGACACCAACAAGCCAAACTGCGTGGTCGACAGGCCAAAGGCGCGCGTCAACATCGGCGCCAGCGGCATGATGATCATGAAATCCAGAATATGCGTGAACTGGATGCCCGCGAGTGTGTACAGCAGGCGCTGCTCTTGCACGGGATTGAGAGGCAGTAACGGCGCTGGCATAAAGCTGCAGCCTTTGTTGACTGTTGAGTCAGCAATTTAGCGATTGGCGGTGGCTTGGTCAAACGACAATATCTGCAGCCGTTGCGGACCGCAGGCCGACGCGTGCTTTCGACAAACTTTGTCAGTCTTGCTCAAATTCGCGCGTTGTCAGCAGCACTTTGTATGCCGCAAAAAGGGCATGCTTGGCTCGCACGCGCTCGGTCAGAGCTTGGACAAACCAGGAAAGCTCAATATCCATGCGGGTTTTCAGGTTATTGCTTTATATGCACGAATGCCTGGCACAAGCCGTGCGCTATGTAGATCAGTGTGTGGGCAACCACGGAAATTGGCGGCAAGTGCAGACAAGAGGTTGTGTGTTGATGCAAATGCCGCGGCTGCGAAAGATTTTGAAAGGCTCCTAGCGAGAGGGGAAGCAGCGGGGTGAAGCCAGGGACAGTAACCCCGTTTTTGTGTAGCGCGTCCAGATTCCCAAGCGGTCAGTACACCGCTTCTGAATCTCGACGCGCTCTTTTTTTTGCCTTTTTCAGCCGCGTTACCGCCTCACGCGGCAAAAGTTAGGTGCGGTGACGGACTTCGCGCAAGCATGCGCTCAGAATTCGCCCGGCGCAGATGTGCGCAGGCACATCCGCGAAACCCCGCGCTCACCACCGCTTAAGAATCTCGACGCGCTCTTTTTTTGCGTAGAGTGCTTGAAAAACTAGGCTGCGTTGTCGTGGCGCTTGCGCCAGTCTGACAGGCTGGCGTGGATGTCGCGCAGCGATCCCACTACCAGCACGTCCTTGGGCGGACGGCGGTACAGAATGGGGCAGGAACCGCCGGCCCACAGCTCGGTGGCGCGCGGCAGTTTGCTGCGCAGCTCGGTCAGGCCTTCCAGCACCTGATTGGGGTTTAAGCAGGCAGAAAAGCTCAGCGCAACGATATCGGCGTGCTGCGTGGTCGCGGCCAGCACAATGTCCCACACCGGCGTTTGCGTGCCTAGCGAAATGCAGCGCCCGCCTTCCAGCGCAAAGATCGCCTCGGCCATCA
>JBJOQV010000134.1:0-6579 GCA_046049785.1 Pseudomonadota bacterium | reverse complement strand
CGTAGCTGTTATTGAAAACACAAATTTTCTTACTTGAACTTGCCCTTATGAAACTCTCCGAACTCGAAAACGCCGCTGAATTCCACGCTCGCCACATCGGCCCCGGCCCGGACGATAAAGAGCTGATGCTCAAGGTCGTCGGCAGCAAGAACCTGGATGAGCTGATGGGCAAGATCATCCCGGCCGGCATTCACAAGAAAGACTTGCTCGACCTGCCTGAGCCTTTGAGCGAGGCCAAAGCGCTGGCCGAGATGAAGCGCATCGCCGGCAAGAACAAGGTGCTCAAAAGCTTCATCGGTCAGGGCTATTACGGCACGCACACACCGGGTGTGATCCTGCGCAACATCCTGGAGAACCCGGCTTGGTACACGGCCTACACGCCCTATCAGCCGGAAATTTCGCAAGGCCGCCTGGAAGCGCTGCTGAACTTTCAGACCATGATTTGCGAGCTCACGGGCATGGCGATCAGTAACTCCAGCCTGCTTGACGAAGCCACCGCCGCTGCTGAAGCGATGACGCTCGCCAAGCGCAGCGCCAAGAGCAAGAGCGACACCATCATCGTCGCCGGTGACTGCCACCCACAGACCATTGAACTTATCAAGACCCGCGCCGAGCCGCTGGGCTTGAAAGTGGTGGTGGGTTTTGCGCCCAAGCTTATGGAAGAGCAGGACTACTTCGCGGTGCTGGTGCAGTATCCGAGCGCGGTGGGCCAGATTCATGACATGAAGCCCTATGCCGATGCAGCGCACGCCAAGGGCGCGCTGTTCATTGCCGCGGCCGATCTGCTCGCGCTCACGCTGCTAAAGCCGCCGGGCGAGTGGGGCGCCGATATCGTGATCGGTTCGTCCCAGCGCTTTGGCGTGCCTTTTGGCTATGGCGGCCCGCACGCCGCCTTCCTGGCGTGTCAGGACGCCTTCAAGCGCAACATGCCCGGCCGCTTGGCAGGGTTGTCGCAGGACGCCCAGGGCAACCCGGCCCTGCGCCTGGCCCTGCAGACCCGCGAGCAGCACATCCGCCGCGAGAAGGCCACCAGCAACATCTGCACCGCGCAGGTGCTGCTCGCCGTCATGGCCAGCATGTATGCCGTGTATCACGGCCCGAGTGGTTTGAAACGCATTGCCCAGCGCGCGCACCGTTTTGCCACTATTGCACGCGACGGTCTCGTTAAGCTGGGCTTTGAATGCCCGGTGCCGCATTTCTTTGACACCTTCATCGTCAAGACCAAGGATGCAGACGCAATCATGTCTCGCGCTGTGAGCCTCGGTGCCAACTTCCGCAAAGTAGCTGCCGATGTGATCGGCCTGTCCTTCGATGAAACGACGACACGAGCAGATGTAGAGCTGGTGTGGGACGCGTTCCTCCCTCGCCCGCGTGCGGGAGAGGGGTGGGGTGAGGGCGTGTCCATCGAAGCACTGGACGCGCAAATCAACGAAGTGATTCCGTCGAACCTGCAACGCACCAGCCCCTACCTCACGCACCCGGTCTTCGACAGCCACCACTCCGAAACCGAGATGCTGCGCTACATCCGCAGCCTGTCGGACAAAGACCTCGCGCTGGACCGCGCCATGATCCCGCTGGGCTCCTGTACCATGAAGCTCAACGCCACCAGCGAGATGATTCCCGTCACATGGGCCGAGTTTGCGCAGATTCACCCGTTTGTCCCTGCCGATCAGGCCGCGGGCTATCGCGAGATGACCGACACGCTTGAAAAGTGGCTCGTGGAAGTCACCGGCTACGATGCCGTGAGCCTGCAGCCCAACTCCGGCGCGCAGGGCGAATACGCCGGCCTGCTGGCGATTCGCGCGTATCACATCAGCCGCGGTGAAGGGCATCGTGATATTTGCCTGATTCCTTCATCGGCCCACGGCACCAACCCCGCCCGCGCGCAAAGGTGTGGCAGGGACGTTGGGGTCACCGCATGTGATGACAAAGGCAACGTAGACGTAGCCGACCTTAAGGCCAAGGCAGAGCAATACAGCAGCCGGCTGGCTGCGCTGATGGTGACGTATCCGTCCACGCACGGCGTGTTCGAAGACGCCATCAGTGAGATCTGCGCCATCATCCACCAGCATGGAGGCCAGGTGTATATGGACGGTGCCAACATGAACGCTCTGGTAGGCACCGCGCAGCCGGGCAAGTTTGGCAGCGATGTGTCGCACCTCAACCTGCACAAGACCTTTTGCATCCCGCACGGCGGCGGCGGCCCTGGTGTAGGCCCCATCGGCGTGAAGGCGCATCTTGCACCTTTCTTGCCAGCGAACCCACATACCGGACACAACAAGGTCGGTGCAGTATCCGCAGCGCCCTACGGCTCCGCCGGCATCCTGCCCATCAGTTTCATGTACATCATGATGATGGGCGCCACCGGTCTGCAGAGCGCCACGCAGAACGCCATCCTCTCGGCCAACTACATCGCTAAGCGCCTGGCGCCGCACTATCCCATTCTGTATAGCGGGCACGAAGGTCTGGTGGCGCACGAGTGCATCATCGATATCCGCCCCATCAAGGAAAAGTGCGGCATCAGCAATGAAGACATCGCCAAGCGCCTGATCGACTACGGCTTTCACGCGCCGACGATGAGCTTTCCCGTGGCCGGCACGCTCATGATCGAGCCCACCGAGAGCGAGCCCAAGGTCGAGCTGGACCGTTTCATCGACGCCATGATTTCCATCCGCAAGGAGATCGAGCTGGTGGAGACAGGCAAGATCGACGCCGAGGACAACATGCTGCGCAATGCACCGCACACCGCGCGCATGGTCACCGCCGAGCAGTGGGCGCACGATTACACGCGCGAGCAGGCTGCTTATCCCGTGGCCGGCCTGAAGCTGCGCAAGTACTGGGTGCCCGTGGCCCGCGTGGATAACGTTTATGGCGACCGCAACCTCGTGTGCGCCTGCCCTCCGATAGAAAGCTACCTGGCCGAGGCTGCACCAGCAGCGGGCGAATGAGTAGCGAAAAACTCAGCGGCAGCTTGTCCGGCAAGCTGCACGACCTCACGCAGCATCTGCCGCCCGAGGGTATGGACGTCGCCGAACTCGTGCGGCGTTTGGGGCAGGAGGGATTGCTGCTTTTTTCTGTGCTGCTTTGCCTGCCTTTTTTGCTGCCGGTGCAAATTCCTGGTGTGAGCACCGTGTTTGGCGCGGCGATTTTGCTGATCGGCATTGCCGTGCTGTTCAACATGCAGCCGTGGCTGCCCGGCAAAGTCGCCCGCTACCGGCTGGCCAAGGACCGCTTGCGCGAAATTCTCTCCCGGAGCGAACACTGGGTCACGCGTTTGGAGAATCTGACCCGGCCGCGCATGAGCTGGCTGACGCAGGGCTTAATGGGCCGGCTTGCGGGCGGTTGGCTGGCACTCGCTGCGGCGCTGCTGATGTTGCCGCTGGCGTTGATTCCGTTTTCCAACACGCTGCCGGCACTGGCCATTATGTTTTTAGCTGTCGGCGCAGTCGAAGGTGATGGGCTCTGTTTGTTGATTGGACTGGGATTTATTGTGCTGTCGATCATCTATTTCGCAGTGATCTTTACGCTGGGCGTCAATGTAGTGCTGCAAGCGCTGCCGTTTCTGAATTTCTTTAGCTGAACGCTGCGCGCAAGTACCGGTAAGGTCAGGACTCTTCTCATGGCAGTTTCCGCATTTGACTTATTCAAGATCGGCATCGGACCCTCTTCATCGCACACGGTGGGGCCGATGCGCGCGGCGCGCATGTTCGGCCAGCGCTTGTTGCGCGAAGGTTTGCTGTTTGATGTGCGGCGCGTGCAGGTGCAGCTCTACGGATCGCTGGGCGCTACCGGCAAGGGCCATGGCAGCGACAAGGCCGTGCTGCTGGGGCTTGCCGGGCACGCGCCAGAAAGTGTGGACGTCGAGCGGATTCCTTCTGCGCTGGAGGGCATTCGCACAGCTGGTGCGGTGCAACTGATTGGCCGCCATGCAGTTGGATTTAGTGAAGCAACAGACCTGATTTTTCATCGCCGCGAAACGCTGCCGTTTCATGCCAACGGCATGGTCTGCACGGCATTCAATCAAGACGGCAAGCCGTTCTTTCAAAAGACGTATTACTCCGTGGGTGGCGGCTTTGTGGTGAGCGGTGAACTATCTGCAGACCGCACCCGCGCTGCACGCATCGCGCCGGATGCAACCGCGCTGCCGATGGGTTTCAAGACCGGGGCCGAGCTGCTCGCGCTGTGCAGTAAACATCAAATGAGTATCGCGCAGATCATGCGCATGAACGAGAGGCACTGGCGCAAAGACGCGGAGATTGATACCGGCCTGATGAACATCTGGAACGTGATGCAAGCCTGCGTTAACCGCGGCTGCGCCACACAGGGCGTGCTACCCGGCGGATTCAAGGTAAAACGCCGCGCGGCTGACTTGCATGCAAAGTTGCAGCAGACCAATCCTGCGGATGATCCACTATCTGTGATGGATTGGGTGAATTTGTACGCGCTAGCGGTCAATGAAGAAAACGCCGCCGGCGGACGCGTAGTCACCGCGCCCACCAACGGCGCAGCCGGCATCATCCCCGCGGTGCTGCACTACTACACGCGGCACACGGCACGCCCCAGCGAACAGGGCGTGATCGACTTTTTGCTCACCGCTGCGGCGATTGGTATTTTGTACAAAGAAAATGCTTCCATCAGCGGCGCAGAAGTCGGCTGCCAGGGCGAGGTGGGTGTGGCCTGCAGCATGGCCGCCGGCGCGCTGTGCGCGGTGATGGGCGGCACGCCGGCACAGGTGGAAAATGCAGCAGAGATTGGCATGGAACATCACCTCGGCCTGACCTGCGATCCGGTGGGCGGCTTGGTGCAAATTCCCTGTATTGAGCGCAACGCGATTGCAAGCGTAAAAGCCATCAACGCCGCGCGCATGGCGCTGCACGGCGATGGCTCGCATTATGTGAGCCTGGATAAAGTCATCAAGACCATGCGTGAGACTGGTGCGGATATGAATACCAAGTACAAAGAAACCGCGCGCGGTGGTTTGGCGGTAAATATCGTCGAGTGTTGAACTGCTCTACGCAATATCCATGCGATTTTTCAAGCAAAAATGGCTGAAAAAGCGCATGAATACTGCGTGGTGTATCTCTGATTAAATAGGAATCCGTCTGCTTGCGCTTACAATCGCGGCATGAACAACGATGTAGCGATACTGATTTCAGGCCGCGGCTCCAATATGGAAGCGATCATCAAGGCCCACGCCGCGCAGCACTGGCCGTGCAAGATTGCGGCTGTGCTGTCCAACCGGCCGCATGCCAAGGGTTTGTCGATTGCCGCGTCGCACGGTATTGCCACGCACGTGCTGGACCACACGCAGTTTGACAGCCGCGATGCGTTTGATGCGATGCTGGCCAAAACGCTGGACGCGCTGGGTGCGCGCTGGATTGTGCTGGCGGGCTTCATGCGGGTGCTCACCACGCCGTTCGTGGAGCGATTTGCCGGGCGCCTGATCAATATTCATCCGAGCTTGCTACCTGCGTTTCCGGGCTTGGCCACACACCGGCAAGCGCTGGCGGCGGGTGTGCGTGTGCATGGCTGCACCGTGCATTTTGTGACGCCGGACGTAGATGGCGGGCCGATCATCGCGCAGGCGATCGTGCCGGTGCCGCCAGACGATACCGAAGAAATGCTGGAGAGCCGCGTGCGCGGCATGGAGCACAAATTGTTGCCGCAAGTGGTGCGCGCACTGGTAGAAGAGCGTGTGGGCCTCGCTGGCCGGCGCGTCACACTTGCCGGCATGCCGGCGTTGATGACGGCATGAACGCACCTGTGAGCAGTACGGTGTTTCCCAAAGGCGCGATGCCGCCCCCGGTGATGCGTGATTTAGTGGCTGCGCTCGGCTCAGTACTCAAATTCACCGGCCCGGCGGACGTGGCACTGTCGCGCTACTTCAAGGCCAACAAAAACATTGGCGGGCGCGATCGCGGCTGGATTGCAGAAGGTGTTTACGCTGTGCTGCGCGACAAGAGCCTGCTCGGCCACTTGGCGCAGGGCATGGGCGGGGACCAGACGCGCCGGCTTGCATTGCTTGCCTTGGCGCGACATGCGGGGCTTGAATCAGTCAACCGCGTGGTGAATGATTCCGAGCGTGAACCATTAGAACGCCTGGCCGCAGTCGATGCGCAGACCTTGCCGCGCGCAGTGCGCTTGAGCTGTCCGCAATGGTTGCTGGATGCGCTGGACGCGCAGGCGGATGCGGCTACAACGGATGCACTGCTCAATGGACTGAATGCACCCGCATCGCTGGATTTGCGCGTGAACGATTTGAAAGCTACGCGTGAAGAGGCGCAGGCTGCGCTTGCTGCAGCAGGCATCGATACCACGCCGATGCCGTATTCGCCTCTGGGTTTGCGCTGCGCGCACAAGCTGAACATCAGTCTGACCAAAGCGTTCACCGATGGCTGGGTTGAAGTGCAGGACGAAGGTTCACAACTGCTCAGTCTGCTGGTTGCGCCCAAGCGCGGTGAGATGGTGGCGGACTTTTGCGCGGGTGCCGGCGGCAAGACGCTGGCGCTCGGCGCGTTGATGCGTTCAACCGGCCGGCTGTACGCATTTGATACGTCGCTCAAGCGGCTCGAACGCTTC
>JBJOQV010000133.1:0-9492 GCA_046049785.1 Pseudomonadota bacterium | reverse complement strand
TGTTTGTGGCGGCGCGCCTATCGGGCGCGAGCATCGGCGAGATTACCAAGTACCTGTGGCCGTTGATGGCGGCTACGTTTACTGTTGTGCTGCTGGTGACCTATATTCCGAGCCTGTCTTTGTGGCTGCCGCGTTTTCTGGCATCTTTCTAAGAGCTGTGTATGCAGGTACTTGTGGTCGAATTTCATATCAAGCTGCCGTGGATTGCTGCGTTTGAATCGGCAATCGCGGAAAACGCGCGCCTCTCGCGCGAGACTGAACCGGGATGCCGGCAGTTTGATGTGTGCCGCGATGCGGCCAACCCGGCACTGTTTTTTCTATACGAACTCTATGACGATGAAGCCGCAGTCCAGGAACATCTGCGTTCACAACACTTTTTGGCGATGAATGAGTTGACAGCGCCCTGGGTTGAGAAAAAAACCGTGTGGCGCTACACGCGCACGGCGCCATGACATTAAAGCTGGGCTGTATCGCCGACGACTTCACCGGCGCGACCGATCTCGCCAACAATCTGGTGCGTGCTGGCATGCGCACCGTGCAATGCATTGGTCTGCCCGATGCAGATGCGCAGATCGACGCCGACGCAGTGGTGATCGCGCTCAAGTCGCGCACTGCGCCGGTCGGTCAGGCGGTGCAAGAGTCCCTAGCCGCGGCGCGTTGGTTGCGGGCGCGGGGCGCGCAGCAGTTGTATTTCAAAATCTGCTCCACCTTTGATTCCACCGCGGCGGGCAATATCGGCCCTGTGGCCGAGGCATTGCTGCACGAGCTAGGTACTGACTTCGCTATCGTTACGCCGGCGTTCCCGGAAAACGGCCGCACCGTGTTCAAGGGCCATTTGTTTGTTGGCGATGTGCTGCTGTCAGACAGTCCGATGCGGCATCATCCGCTCACGCCGATGCAAGACGCCAATTTGATGCGCGTGCTGCAGGCGCAGCTGGCGCATAGCAAGACAGGGTTGATCGATCACGCGGTGGTCGCGCAAGGGCAACAAGCCGTGGCACAGCGCATCCGTGCCCTGCAAAGCCAAGGTGTTTCCTTTGCGATTGCCGATGCGATCAGCGATCACGATCTGCACACGCTTGCTGCCGCGGCACAGCCGCTCAAGCTGGTGGTGGCCGGTTCGGGCTTGGCTATTGGAATCCCTGCGCTGCATGGCCTTGTGCCCAACGCGCTGGCGGCGCAGCTGCCGGCAGTGAGCGGTGCGCGCGCAATTGTGAGCGGCAGCTGTTCAGCCGCCACTAACATGCAGGTCGCCACCTTCATGGCGGCGGGCGGCAGCGCCTTTGGGGTCGATCCGCTGCGTCTTGCAGCTGGCCAAGATATTGTGCATGAAGCGCTTGCTTGGGCGCTGCCCAAGCTTGCGGCGCAACCCTTGCTCGTGTATGCCACCGCTGAACCGGCTGCGGTGCGCGCTGTGCAGGCACAATTGGGCGCTGAGCGCGCCGGCCTGCTGGTGGAAGCCGCACTCGCCCGCATTGCGCAGGGCCTCGTGCAAAACGGCTGCGATCAACTGATTGTTGCTGGTGGAGAGACCAGCGGCGCGGTCGTACAAGCGCTGGACATTAAACAACTGCGCATCGGCGCGCAGATCGATCCGGGCGTGCCGTGGTGCGGCGCAATCGTGCGTGGCAAACCCGTTCGCATCGCACTGAAGTCGGGGAACTTTGGCAGCGCCGATTTTTTTCTGAAGGCTTGGAACATTCAATGATCGAATCACAGCTGCGCGATGAAATCTGCCGCGTGGGCAAAAGCTTGTTCGACCGCGGCTACGCGCATGCTACGGCCGGCAACATCAGCGTGGGTCTGCCGGATGGTTACCTGATTACACCGACCGACGCGTGCCTGGGGTTCTTGGAGCCGGCGCGCCTCGCAAAAGTCAATCTGCAGGGCGAGCAAATCAGCGGCGACCCTGCATCCAAAACGCTCGCGCTGCATCGCGCGATCTACGCGGCAGATGCACAGGCGCAGTGCGTGATCCATACCCACTCCACGCATTTGGTGGCGCTCACGCTGCAAGGCGTGTGGACGCAAGACGATATTCTGCCGCCGATTACGCCTTATTTTGTGATGAAGGTCGGCCATGTGCCTCTGCTGGCATATCGCCGCCCTGGCGATCCGCAGCTTGCGCAGCAAGTCGCTGACACGATTGCCCAAGCGGCGCAGCGCGGCACACCGCTGCGCGCGGTGATGCTGGAGCGGCTTGGCCCCACCGTATGGCATCAATCGCCTGCGCAAGCAATGGCGGCGCTCGAAGAGCTGGAAGAAACCGCCCGGCTGTGGCTGATGACGAGCCCAAGGCCGCAACCGCTGACAGATGCGCAGCTGGATGAACTGCGCACTGTATTTGGTGCGTATTGGTGAGTTTTAAAAAGTGATTACGCAATATCCATGCGCTTTTCCAGGCAAAAATGCTCCAAAACCAGCATGGATATTGCGTATAAGCACAAAAAAGGCGCCGCGGCGCCTTTTTTTCTACAAGCGCGCGCTTAAAACTGCGCGTCCGGCGATGGCGCCAGGAACGATGCGCGCAGCACCTGGCTCATCGGGATGTTCAGCGTCACATTCTTGGGCGGTGTGGGCTGCAGGAACCATTTGTTGTAGATGCCGGCGATCTCGCCATCGATGATCACTCGACTGATCGTTGTATCAACCAGCTTTTGCCAGGCGGCGTCTTTGCGCATCGCAATGGCCAGCGGCTCCACCGACAGCATGCGCGCGTTCAGCACCCAGTCTTCGGGCTTGTCGCTGTTGGCTTTGTAAGACAGCAGCAAAATGTCGTCCGTCATCCAGGCGTTGGCTTTGTCTTGATTGACGTTGGCAAACGCCTCGGCATTGTCTTTTACTTGCACCACCTCAATCGCCTCGCCAGCCTCAGCCTTGCTATCTACGGACAAGTTCTGGTGGTGCGGCGGTTTCCACCGCAACAGAAAGCATTATGAGAGTTGCTTTGCATTAACACCAACGGTTAGAGCGAGCGCTCTCACAAATGCAAAGTAAGGCAAACTAACACCATCGTCACCCGCCGCGCTTGAAGGAGCCGCCATGAATGCTCGCGTGCCCAATCTGCAACCCTTCGTGGATTCCGCCTGGGATCAAGAAATTGTTCCCGCGATCACGCAGTACATCACTATCCCCGCCAAGAGCCCCGCCTATGACGCAGACTGGGCCAAGAACGCGTATCTTGATCGCGTGGTGCGCGACGCAGCGCAGTGGGTAGAAGGCAAGAAGCTGCACGGCTTGAAGCTTGAAGTCGTTCGGCTCGAAGGCCGCACACCAGTGATCTTTTTTGAAATCCCTGGCACGCGCGCTGAAACATCCGGCACACCGCCCACGGTGCTCATGTACGGCCATTTGGACAAGCAGCCAGAATTCTCCGGCTGGCGCAGTGACCTTGGGCCGTGGACACCCAAGTACGAAAACGGCAAGCTCTATGGCCGCGGCGGCGCAGACGATGGCTACGCGATTTACGCCGCGCTCACAGCCGTGATGGCGATGGATAAGCACAACCTGCCGCGCCCGCGTGTGGTGGGCTTGATCGAGACCTGTGAAGAATCCGGTAGTTACGATTTGCTGCCGTACATCGACGCGCTCAATGACCGCTTGGGCGACGTAGCGCTGGTGGTGTGCCTGGACAGCGGCGCCGGCAACTACGACCAGCTCTGGCTCACCACTAGCCTGCGCGGCCTGGTGGGCGGCACGCTGGAAGTGCAGGTGCTGGATGAAGGTGTGCACAGCGGCGATTCAAGCGGCGTGGTGCCTTCCACCTTTCGCATCATGCGCCAGGTGCTGGATCGACTGGAAGATTCCAAAACTGGCCGCTTATTGCCGCAAAGTTTTTACTGCGAAGTACCTGCAGAACGCCTCGCGCAAGCGCAGGCCACCGCAAAAATCCTAGGCGATGAAGTATGGAAGCGCTTTCCGTGGAGCTGCGGCGCCGACGGTGGCTTTGTGCTGCCGATGACCCAAGAGCCTGTGGAAGCCTTGATGAACCGCACGTGGCGGCCCACCCTGTCCGTCACCGGTGCGGATGGCTTGCCGCCGCTAAACAATGCGGGCAATGTGCTGCGCCCGCGCACCGCCTTCAAGCTCAGCCTGCGCCTGCCGCCGCTGGTGGATGGCAGCACCGCCGCGCAAACACTTAAAACGCTGTTAGAGGACAACGCACCCTACAACGCCAAAGTGATTTTTCATCCCGACAAAGGCAGCGCCACCGGCTGGAATGCACCGGCCACCGCGCCCTGGCTCGCCAGCGCTTTGGATACCGCCAGCCAGCAATACTACGGCGCGCCGTGCGGCTACATCGGCCAGGGCGGCACCATTCCGCTGATGAATGTGCTGGAAAAAGGCTTTCCCAAAGCGCAGTTCATGGTCTGCGGCGTGCTCGGCCCCAAGAGCAACGCCCACGGCCCCAACGAGTTTTTGCATGTGCCGTACGGCAAAAAGCTCACTGCAGCTGTGGCGCAGGTGATGGCGGCGATGCCTTGAGTTTGAAAAGCGTGCACGCAGTATCCATGCGCATCTTCAGGCATTTTTGCCACAAAAACCGCATGGATATTGCGTAGTGCGTCTTTGGGGCACAATTTTTGTAGCGCTGCTGATCGGGTTGCTGCTCTGGGCCGGCAGTAGCGGCAAGCTGCGTGCAGTCTTTGCGGACAATAGCGAGTCTGCACCTGCGCCGCCCGGCGCACAAAGGCCACCGGCAGAAACCATCGACAGCCTGCTCGCCAAATCCTTGCATTTGCCAGGGATGCGTGAGGCGATTGAGCAAGCGCAGCCGTATGCGGTGAATATTTGCGGGCTGGACAAACCGATGATGGTGAGTCCGCTGGCTGAAGAAGACAGTCCCGAGCAAAAAGCCCTGGAGGTACGCAGTCAGCGGGTGCTTGACGCGGCGCTGCGCACGCTCGCCGCGTCAAGCGATGATGCTGTCCGTGCCATGAGCCTGCGCGTACGCATTTGGGAGGAAAAGAAGGGCGCCGAGGCACGTGCCGAACTCGCCGAGTTGGCGCGCACCACCAAAAGCGCCTTTGCTTACCGCGCAGCTCTGGATACGTGCCAATACAACGATAAGAAGCCCGCTGCCTGCCGCGAAATCAATGTCCGCCGGTTGATCGAGCTTGATCCCGAAAACTCAGCCAGCTGGCTGATGCTTGCCGCGCAGGAGCGCGCGGCCGGTCGTGCAGACGCAGCCGCTGCCGCGTTTGAGCGCGCCGCGCGTGCAACCCGCCACGAAACAGGTTTTGGGCAAACCATGGCACAGGCAGCGCAAGTGATCGCAACCCATCAGTCGCCAACAGATCAAGCGCTCGCCACCGTTGTTGTGATTGGCATCGCCATGACGACCCCGGTACCAATGTACGGCGACGTGATCCGGTACTGCGAAAAACCCATCGTTGACCGCGATCCTCAGCGGCGAAGCGTATGCCCGGCAACTGGGGCTGCGCATGCAAAATGCCGACACTTTGATGGGCACACACATTGGCCTGACCGTGCTGGAGCGCACGGCAGACTCGCAAGCGGAGCTGGAAAGCGTCAAACTGCAGCGCGACGCATTGCGGTATGGGCAGCAATTTGCCGTCAGCGCTGAGGCCGGCATGCCGCAGCCGCAGGAAATGTATTCATGTGAGGGGATGCGCAAACTGCAGCAATACATCAGAAAAGTTGCCACGGATGGCGAGACCGCTGTGATCCGCCAAATCCTTTCTCATGCCAACATTACCGACGAACAGGCCGCGCAGCGTTACCGGACGCGCAGCCCGCAGCAATGACTACGCAGTATTCATGGGCTTCTCCAGGCATTTCTGCTTGGAAAAGCGCATGAATACTGCGTACAGCACTATGCAAATCGTTTAAAAACAGTCTGCCCAACCCACACGAAACCCACAGGAACGCGATTTGCGTTTGCCGCCATGCAGGCGCACCAGTAAGCTGCACAGCACTGGCGAGGATCTCAATTTCAGGAGGATGACATGCCGCAAGACACGCAAACCACATCGACCACCGAACAACCAACGCAGCCCATCACGCCGCCGGCGCAACCCACGCCCAAACCCGGCGGCAAGCCCGGCACCGGCGGCGGTACCACCAACAAACCCGGCTCCACCAGCGGCACGACCTAAGACGCTAAAGCATCAGCGATTGTTTGTATGCCTCGACTGTTGCACCGGGCTTCAGTCCGGTGCGCAGCGAGAGCTGGTTGCGGAAAAAGCGATACACACGCATGGCATCCGCTGGCTGGTCGTGCGTGGCGTAGTGCTGCATGAGGGCCAGCGCCAAGCCCTCACTTAAGGGCTCGTGCAAGAGCGCAGATTCCAGGAACGACACCAGCGCCTGCGGCTGTGCGTCGGCCGGCCAACTGGCCTTCGCGGCCAGCGCGGCAGCCACAAAGCGCTGCACGGCATCATCCCGCCGGCCCAGCAGCCATGGGGTTTCTTCGCTGCCTGCCAGCAAAGCGCCGCGATAAGAAGCAAGCAGTTCTTTGGCCAATTGCACGACGCGACTGCGCGCATGATGTGCGGGTGTGGCGGCTGCTCCGTTCAGTTGCGCGGCCAAAAAGCGCATATACGCCCAATCGCACCACACCGCGCCGGCATCCAGCGATACATGGTGGCCGGCCACGCGTACGAAGCTCTCGCGCCCCAGCAGCTTGCGTAAGCGTGATACGGTGGTCTCCAAGCTTTTGCCGGCCTTGGCCAGATCGTCCTGTTCCCACAGCGCGGCGCAAATCGAGTGATTGTCCGCCCGCATGTCAGTGCTAGTGGCGAGAATGCACAACAGCTCCATCGGCTTGGCCTGCGTACGGCCGGGAAAGGTCAGCGGCTGGTCGTTCAGCTCGACCGCGAGCGAACCAAGCAAACGGATGCGCAGCGGCCAGGGCCACAGCTCGCCCGTACCCTCCGGCGCAGGCAGTCGGCGCTCGGCGATGGCCTGGCGTACGAAGTCGGTGTGCACGTTCTGTTCAAGCGCGGCTTTGCATACCTGTGCGGCGGCCTCGGGAACGCTGCGCAAAAAGCGCGCAAAGCCGATGCTGCTTGCGAGCGCAAGCCCTTCTGAAAGCGCAGCACTTGCGGCTTGTGGGTCAGTGTCAGTCAATCGCAAAAATTTGATCAGGCGCGCATTGGCTTTGACTGCAGTACCCGAGGCACCAATGTCCAGCTCATCCGCGTCGTTGAGCAGGGCTTCGGCCTGCTCGGCCTTGTTCAATGCAAACAGGATCTGCGCTTTTTCCTGCAGGCACATATGCAGCGCATTGCTGGATACACCGATGCGCCGTGCGAGTGCCAGAGCCTCATCAATATCGCCATTGGCAGCATTAGCGTTTTTCTTGAGCAGCAAGTGGCGTGCGCGCAGATGTTTGTATTGCACGATGGCAAAGCCGCGGCCAAAGCCTTCGGCTAGGCGAAAGCCTTGGATGTTCTTTTCCGCCGCTGCGTATTCCTGCTCGTCCAGCAACTGCCGGCACAGGCCGATGCGGGCCATGAACCCCGCCGCCACCAGACTGTATTTCTCCGCGATGTCCAGCGCCGTTTGCCAATGTTCCTTAGCCTGTGCGGGATGGTTGAGCCCAAAGTGCGCAAACCCCAGCTCCTGAAAAAAACGGGCTTGTGTCACCGGCTGCGCGTGCGCAAGCAGTCTTGGATGCGTCACGATAGAGGCAACAAAATCCACCAGCGCCGGCTCGCCTTGATCTCGCGAGTAGTTCAGCAACATCTGCCCCGCAATCACCTGCGTATCCGCGCTGATGCTGCCGCCTAGCGCGCCAAAGTTCTCCAGCACGCCATTGGCGCTGGCGCGCAGGCGCTCTTGCGAAATCACATTCTCGTCATAGCTGTGCGCCACAATGTCGCCCAGCCAGGCCCAGAACTGCGCGATGGGGTGCGGCAGCTGCGCGTTTTTGCTGTGGTTGTAGCGCTCGATCCATGCCGCGACATTGGCCAGCGTGCCGCTGTCCAGATCCAGAATCACCAGGGCGATCGCGCAGCACACGCGGGCGTCTTGCGCACTCGCCGCGCGCTCAATGGCCATCGATAGGTAGGACAGGCAATCGGCAGATTCGGCATCCAGCGCTTCAAACGCTTTGGCCAGCAGCGCGCCACTGGCAGCCGTGGCTAGGTCATCTAGCGCAGCGTGTACAAGCGCGCCCTGTTCGCGCTGCTCAAGGACGTGCGTGACCGAAAGACCGGGTGAATCAGGCGCGCTATTCAAATCAAACACTCTCAATGAAAACTGCGGCGTGCGCAATATGCGCTGGCCGCTTGGTCAAGGCAAGGAGGCCATCATAGTGGCGCTGCATTACTTGCTTATGCACCATGTCTCATACAAGAGAACGCATTATCCATGGGCATCGCAGGCCAAAAATGCCTGAAAAGGCGCATGGATACAGCGTCATCGCAATCCAAATGCGCTTTGCGTAGCCTTGTCGCATGACTGATAGAGCCGCGTCCGCACCAACAGCTTCCACATTTTCTGCATTCAAACATCCCACCCTCATCGCCCTGTGCGCCGGCAACTTTTTGATCGGCACCGGCGTCATGTTGCCGGCGGGATTGATGAACGTGATCTCGGCCAATCTTGCGGTTACGCTGGCGCAAGCTGGTGCGCTGGTGGGCGTGGGCGCGATTGCAATTGGACTGGGCTCGCCGGTGATGAGTGCGCTGACCACGCGGTTTGACCGGCGCGCGCTGCTGGCCCTGTGTCTGCTGCTCTACGGGCTGTTGTATCTGATCAGCGCGGCTTCACCGAACTTTGACGCGCTGCTCGTGCTGCGCGTGGCAACACTCATCGCGGCGGCGGCGTTCACACCGCAGGCCGCGGCCAGCGCAGGCATCATGGCCGGGCCGGCCCATCGCGCCAGCGCGGTAGTGTTTGTATTCTTGGGCTGGAGCCTCGCCTCGGTGGTGGGCATGCCGCTGGGCGCGTACTTGGGTTCTATCGTCGGTTGGCGTGCGGCGTTTGCGGGCATGGGCGTGGCGATTTTGCTGGGCGCGCTGTGGGTATGGCGCGTGGTGCCGCTCGGCATTGCGGTGCCGCCTTTGTCATTTGCAGACTGGCGGCGCGTGATCACGCATCCGGCGCTGCTGCTCACACTGGCGGTCACGGCGCTGTCTGCGGCGGGGCAGTTCACGCACTTTACTTACTGGGCGCCGATCTTCAAGAGCGAGCTGAATGCGCAGCCATGGCTGATCAGCCTGCTGTTTGCCTTCTTCGGTGCGTTTGGCGTGGCGGGCACGATGCTCGCGTCCAAGTACATCGGCCGCTTTGGCGCGGCGCGTACGATCATGCTGCTGCTCTCGTTGATGCTGGTGTCGCTGCTGATTTGGCCGCTGGCGCGCGGCGTGCTTGTACTCACCTTGATTCCGCTGGCGCTGTGGGGGCTGGCGTGTTTTTCCACCAACTCATCACAGCAAGCGCGGCTGATGGGTATTGCTCCGGCGCTGGCGGGCGCATCCATCGCGCTAAACACCACCATGATTTATCTGGGCCAGGCGGTGG
>JBJOQV010000132.1:0-5135 GCA_046049785.1 Pseudomonadota bacterium | reverse complement strand
GGCATCGCCAAGACCGTAACCGTGATTCACCGCCGCGACAAGTTCAAGGCCGAAGCGATTTTGATCGACAAGCTCAACGCCAAGGCGGCCGAAGGCAAGGTGAAGTTTGAGTACTTCAACGAACTGCAAGAAGTGCTGGGCGATCAGTCCGGCGTGACCGGTGTGCGCATCAAAAACAACAAAACCGGTGAAGAGAAAGAACTCAAACTGCAGGGCTGCTTTATCGCGATTGGCCACTCGCCCAACACCGGTATTTTTGAAGGCCAGCTCGACATGGCGGGCGGCTACATCAAGGTCAAGAGCGGCACCGAAGGTTTTGCCACCCAAACCTCCGTGCCCGGCGTGTTCGCCGCGGGCGATGTGGCCGACCACATCTACCGCCAGGCCGTGACGAGCGCCGGTACCGGCTGCATGGCCGCGCTGGATGCGCAGCGGTATTTGGAGCAGTCGGGCGCTTAGGCTTGCCGCAACAAACCCTCTCCCTGCCAGGGAGAGGGTGGCCGCAAGGCCGGGTGAGGGTGCGGTGCTTCAATTCTGGTGCTGTCGGAGTTTTTCTGAGCAAGACTCTATGCTCTTGAGTAGATTTCAATTAGCGCGAATAGCTCACCCTCACCCTGCCCTCTCCCTGACGGGGAGAGGGTAAAAACGCAGTTTCCACACGCAACTATTCAATATCCATGCGCCTTTTGAAGCATTTTTGCCTGGAAAGGCTCATGAATACTGCGTAGAGAGGTTTGCAATGCCCGCTTTCGACCAGCTCAAGGAATTTCGTGCGCAGCTTGAAGCGCAGCGCAAAGACGCCGAGCGCAAAGCCCAGGAAGCGGCGCTTCACAAGGCCAAGCTGGAGGCCGAGAAAAACGTGTTTCGCAGCGCCGTGCAAGACGCGCAGCCGCTGCCCGCGTCCAATCGCGCTGTGCTGCCGCAGCGCAAACCGGTGCCCTTTCCGGTGCAGAGCGTGCTGGACGAAAAGCGCGCGCTGTCTGAATCGCTCTCCGACGAATTTGGCGTGGAACAAATGCTGGAAACAGATGACGCGCTGTCTTTTCGCCGCGAGGGCATCGGCCCCGATGTGCTGAAAAAACTGCGGCGTGGCCACTGGGTGACGCAAGACGAGCTGGATTTGCATGGGCACCGTGTGGATCAGGCGCGAGAAGAGCTCGCGCTGTTTCTCAAGGACGCTGCTAAGCGCGGCTTGCGCTGCGTGCGCGTGGTGCATGGCAAGGGCCTGGGCAGCAAAGACAAGCAGCCCGTGCTCAAAGGCAAGGTGCGCAGCTGGCTCACCCAAAAAGAAGAAGTGATCGCCTTTGTCGCCGCCCGCCCGGCAGAAGGTGGCGGTGGCGCTCTGGTGGTGCTGCTGCGGCCAACCTAACAGGCACTCAAAAGATTATCGCCATGGCAATCTAGCCGGCGCGGCCCATGTTTTTGAACCGCACTTTGCCCGCCCGCCAATATGTGACCGATTTTGGCAGGTAGGCCGCTTTAGGGCACCAATTGACACATTCCGTTAATGCAAACGTATGCAGTCACGTACAACCAAACGAGTTTTTATTGCTTTAAATGCAATTTAAAGCTGTAAAAAGTGCTTTTCTTGATGTATGTTTCAATATTGAAACGAAAAACAGCTCCAAAACGTAAAAAATAGCAACATAAGCGGGAAAACCTACCTGTCAGGTTTGACAGTTGCTTTAATAGGAAGTGTGTACAAAGCAACCAACCCTGGATGCAGCGTGCGTTAACTTTTGGAGATCTCGCATGAAACCTTTGTTTAAAAAAATCACTCTGGCGCTCGTGGCCGCGGCCGCAATCCCCGGCGTTGCGCTGGCTGAGTCCGATATCACCACTGGCGCTGGTACGCCGTTGACCGCCAGTGCGCGCGCGGACTTTCGCGTTACCGTTCCCAAAGTGGTTTACCTGCGCGTTGGTGCCGGTGCAAATCTGGCTGATGACGGCACGATTAACCTGATCGACTTTGTTGTTCCTGCCGCCAATCTGGGCGACAGCTCTGCGGTAGCTGCCACCGCCGCTTCCGGCGACCTGGCCAACGGCGTTGTCACGGCCCGCCTGATCGGCAACAACGGCACGATCACCTTTACCTCCACCACCACTGGTGCGCTGGGCAATGGCGCGGGCGACACAATCTCCTACGGCCAAATCAACACCGCCGCTGCGGTGCTGACCAGTGCTACCGCTCTGCCCGCACCCGCGCTGGCCGACGGTGCCACCACATCCACCACGGTTGCGCCTGCCGCTGGCAAGGTTGTTAACCGCGACGCACGATGGACCTACACCTATCTGAACCAAGCTGTTGTTGCCGCAGGTACCTACGGCGGTGTGAACACCAACAATGGCCGCGTGACCTACACGGCGTCAATGCCCTAAGCATTGACCCTGCTGAAAAATGACATTCGTCATGAAGAAATCCTTTATCGCACGTTCGGCAACACTCGCACTGGCCGCCTGCGCGGCTGGTGCTGCCTACGCAGAGTCTGATATCAATGTGGGCGCCGGCTCGCCACTCACGGCAAGCGCGCGCCTGGACTTTCGCATCACCATACCCAAGGTCATCTACCTGCGCGTTGGCGCCGGTACAGCGCTGGCAGACAACGCCGCGATCAACCTGATCGACTTTGCCCCGGCTGCAGCTGTGCTGGGCAACGGCACGGCGGTGGCCGCCACCGCCGGCTCCGGCGATCTGGGCAATGGCGCGGTAACGGCGCAGGTGATTGGCAACAACGGCACGATCACGTTCACATCGACTACCGCGGGTGCTCTGGGCAACGGCGCAGGCGACACGATCTCATACAGCCAGATCGGCACTGCCGTCGCGACGTTGACCTCGGCCACGGCCCTGGCGCATCCGGCGCTGGCCGATGGTGCGACCACGACTTTGACCCTCGCGCCTGCGACCGGTAAAGTGATCAACCGTGATGCACGCTGGACCTACACCTATCTCAACACCGCCGTGCCCGCCGCCGGCACGTATGGCGGCATCAACACCAACAATGGCCGCGTTACCTACACCGCCTCGATGCCCTAAGGGCGCGGGCCGGCGTTTTAAAGCGGCAATGCGATTGGCCGCTGCCCCGGTGGCAGCGGCTGCGTTCCTCTGGGCTACTACTGCCAGTGCGTGGGTGCTGAATATCAATCCGGCGGCGCGTGCGGTCTACCTGCAGGTGGGCAACGGCACCAATCTGGCCGACAACACCACGATCAACCAAGTGTCCGTTACGCTACCTGCGGCAGCGCTAGGCACCGGCGCGCCGCAAGCCATGACCAGCAACAGCACGCAAGCCAACAGTTTTTTTGACAACTTTGCCGTGTGTAATCCTCCGGCACAGGTGTATGTGGGCGGTTTCTTTCGCTTGCCGGCTGCATCCACCGTGTCTGCTGTCTTGCAAGTGAGCACCCCGGCAACGCTCACCAGTGGCACCGATACGATTGCGTTTTCGCAAATCAGCTGGACCAGCACTGCCAATGGCAATGCCACCGCCGACATTCCGGCCGGCACTTTCAATGGCGGCACGGTGTTCTTGCGCAATATCACGGCCAACACCTGGGTGGAGAACTGCCACACGTTCTCCTACGCCAATAGCCAAGTGGTTGCCGCGGGCGTTTACACCGGCCGCGCAACTTACACATTGACGGCGCCTTAAGCCATGCGACTGCGCTTTGCTACATCGCTGCTGCTGATGTTTTCAACGGCTCTGCCCATGGGCCTGCTGCATGCTGCGACTTTCAAGGTGGACGATTCTGCCAGCGAAACATTGCAGGCCACCTCCACCGCGCAATGGGTCAGCCTCAATCCCGGCCGCGGCGCAAGCAATGATGTCGAGGTGCGAACCCGCGTACAGGTGCGCCTAAACGTTACGCCCTGGCTGAACCGGCAAGGCAAGATCTACATGGTCAGCACCGGCCAAAGCACTACGCCGTTTGTGATGAACTGGACTAGCAGCGGCGCGCTGCTGCCCAACCGCATGCTGCAAGGCCAGCGCGCGCTGGTGTACAGCGGCAAGATCGCCAGCGCGCAGCTTTCAGACGTTTTTCATATCACCCTGCGCGCCGATGGCCGCCACTTGGCAACGCCCACTGCGTTGAGATTCGGATTCGAAATCGATGTTGAATAAGACCGTCCGCGGTTTGCACACGTACTCGGCTTTGCGCACGCTTGCGCTGCTCGTCGTTGCGGTAAGTGCCGTCATTGCCATGCCTGCGCACGCTTTTTCCGCGCTGGTCTCGCCCCCGCGCGTGGAGCTCAAGGTCAAGCCAGGCCAGACCGTGCGCGAGGTCATTGAGATCAACCACACCGCGCGCACGCCGGGCAAGTACCGCCTCTATACCGCTGACTGGAAGTTTGCGCCCGACTATTCTGTGCTGTTTGACGACAAGCTGGCCGACAATAGTTGCCGCCCCTGGGTCGCGCTGGAACGGCGCGAACTGACACTCCCGGCGCAGGGCAAAGCGCGCTACCGCTTTGAAGTAACTGTTCCCGCAGACGCCACAGAGCGCGAATGCACCTTTGGCCTGATGGTAGAAGGCGAGGAGCAGCGCGTAGCATCCTCCGGCATGAGCTTCCCGGTGTCTGGCCGCATCGGCGTGATCATCTACGTGCAAGTGGGCAATGTGCAGCCGCAGTTGGTCATCACGCCGGCGGCGAGTGCCGTGGTGGACGGCCAGCGCGTGCCGATGGTGTCGGTGCGTAATACCGGCACCGCGCATGGCCGCCTGGCCGGCTTTGTCAGCGGTACTGATGCAGCGGGTCAGAAGATTGAGTTCACGCCCTCCAGCTTGCCGATTCTGCCCGGCGAGACACGCCTGCTGTCGCTGCAGGCAGCGCTGCCGGGCGGCGCACCAGTCACAATTAAGTATCCGGTGTCAGTCACCGGCACGCTGGAATGGGGCAACTCCAAAACGCCCTTCAGTCACCAGTACGCACAGTGATGTCGCGGTGCCGTGCCCTGCTCTGCGCTGGCGTGTTGTGGGGATTGTTGCCGCACGCCAGCGGTCAGACGACAGCGCAGCCCTACGAAGATAGATTGATCGACGGCGGCAATCTGCCGCCGCAAGTCAGTGCTGGCAGCAACGACGCAACCCACGCGGACGGCTGGCCACGCAGCATCGCCGTGACTGTGCAGGCT
>JBJOQV010000131.1:0-4251 GCA_046049785.1 Pseudomonadota bacterium | reverse complement strand
CAACGAAGACTTGAATTTCAACGGTGTTTTAGACGCTGGAGAGGATACAAATGGTAGCGGCAAGCTTGAACCCAGGATTGTTGCAAGCATCAGTTTTGGTGGAACCAATCAGACTGACAGCACCGGTTCCGTCGCTCTTCGCGTAAATTATGCCCAGTCTTTCGCGCTATGGCAGTTTTATGTCATTGAAGTCACGACAAATGTTCAAGGAACTGAGAAGAGTGGAACATACAATTTCAATTTCCCCATACTTGCTTCAGAGTTTCAAGACACGCAAACCAGCCTACCGAATCAGGTAAGCCCCTACGGGACAGGGTCGTGCGCCTCTCCAAATTAGTAGTAGGGAGCGGCTCCTGAAGGGCGTTTTTCTCATCGGCCTCATGGGGGCCGGCAAAACCACGGTGGGCCGCAAACTTGCGGCCCGCTTGTCTTTGGAGTTCATTGATTCGGATCATGAGCTTGAGGTGCGCTGCGGTGTGCCCGTTGCAACGATTTTCGCGGTCGAAGGCGAGGCTGCGTTTCGGGACCGCGAAGCCAAAATCATTGATGAGTTGACGCAGCGCACCGGCATTGTGCTTGCAACCGGTGGCGGTGCGGTGCTACGGCCAGAGAATCGCCAGCACTTGCACTCTCGCGGTACGGTGATTTATTTACATGCCGAGCCGCTCGCATTGTTTCATCGCACCAAGCACGACCGCGCCCGCCCGTTGCTGCAAACGGCCGATCCGCTGGCAAAGCTGCAGGAGCTGTATGCGCAGCGGCATCCGCTTTATGAAGAAACGGCGCACTACACCTTCAACACCGGCAAGCCTTCTGTGCGTGAGCTGGTTGACCGGATCGTGGGGGCCATGCCGGTAAAATCCGGCACATGATCTCTGATGTCAACGTTGCCCTGGGGCAGCGCAGCTACCCCATCTCCGTCGGGCCAGGCGCGCTTGGTGGCCTAAGTGCTCTGCAAGCGCTGCATGGCGCAAACAAGTTGGCGATTGTGACTAATTCCACTGTGGATGCGCTGCACGGGCGGGCATTGCGCTCGCAGTTGCAAGCGACTGGCCACGCTATAGTGAATGTTGTTCTACCCGACGGTGAAGCGCACAAAAACTGGGACAGTCTGAACCAGATTTTCAGCAGCCTGCTTGAGCAGAGATGCGACCGCAACACACTGATCATCGCGTTCGGCGGCGGCGTGGTGGGCGATATGGCCGGCTTTGCGGCAGCGTGCTACATGCGCGGCGTGCCGTTTGTGCAGATTCCCACCACTTTGCTTGCCCAAGTGGATTCCAGTGTCGGCGGCAAAACAGCGATCAATCATCCGCTCGGTAAAAACATGATCGGTGCCTTCTATCAGCCGCGCGCGGTGCTGGCCGACGTTTCTTTGCTCAAGACCTTGCCGCTGCGCGAGCTGCGCGCGGGCATTGCAGAAGTTATCAAACACGCGCTGATTGCCGATGTGCAATTGCTTGCCTGGCTAGAAGAAAATATGCCGCGCCTGCTCGCCTGCGATGCCGATGCGCTGACGCACGTAGTCAAGCGGTCGTGTGAAATCAAGGCCGCGGTGGTCGCTGCGGATGAGACCGAGCAAGGCCTGCGCGCCACGCTCAATTTCGGCCACACCTTTGGCCACGCGCTTGAGGCAGTGCTGGGCTATGGCGCGTGGCTGCACGGTGAAGCGGTTGGTTGCGGCATGGTGCTGGCGGGCCGGCTCTCAGCGCATCTGGGCACCATTGGCGCGCAGGATGCGCAGCAGATTGAACGGCTGGTGGCCGCAGCCGGGTTGCCGGTGCGCGTGCCGGCACAAGCCACCACCGCGGCGCTGCTCGAAGCCATGCAGATTGATAAAAAGAATGAAGGCGGCGCCGTGCGCTTTCTCGTTTTGGACGGGATCGGCGCAGCGCGGCTGCAGGCCGTGCCGCTCCCCGATGCGGCGCGCATTATTGATTCCACGCGCGCGTAAGTTCTCACATGCGTCCTGAACTTAAACAACACAAATTCGCAGCATTTTTAATGCTTCTACGCAATATCCATGCGGGTTTTGAGCCATTTTGGCTTGAAAAAGCGCATGGATATTGCGTATTCTGTTTCAAAAGTAAGTTGTGTATGCAATTCACTGACAGTGCACGATTCAACTCAAGGATGCATGCATGGGCTTGTTAGACGATCTGCGTGCAGAAGCAGACGCAGCACGCGGCCTGCACGCGGTCAAGGCGCAAACGTCAGCCGAGCGCACCGCCGCCACAGAAGAAGCCGCGAAAAAGCTCGTCGCCTATTGGGCCAACTTGCATCCTGATTTGAATGCCATTTCGCCCAAGGTCAGCCGCCGCATTGAGCTGGAGCGCGACCTGATCCTGCGCGACTTGCAGCTGACTGACTTTCGCGTCGACCATCGGCAGAAAATCGTTGGCGAGCAAACGCTGACTGACTATGCGCTGGTGATTTTCGAGCAGACCAGTACGTCTGCGCCCAATCCCATGCGCGTCAAACGCTCCTCGGCGGAGTATGAAACCACGCGCAAGCGGCTCTTCGAGGTGGGTATCAAGGCGCAGGAAGATATTGTCCGCAACGAAGACCAGCGCATGATCCGCGCTGAATTTGAATTTGAACCGGTGATCAGCGCCGGCGTGCGGTTTGAGTTTCATCACGACGCCATGCAGATCAACGTGCGCATCAAAAACGTGGAAATGGCGGCGCTTTTGCACGCCGATTTTGAGGTGGCCGAAGTCAATCAGACGTTTCTGGACGAAATGACTAAATACCTGATCGACCGGCCCAGCAGCTTTCCCATTCTGCGGTTCAAAAAGGCGCAATTGGGGTAGATTGAGCCATGGCGGCTGCAAAAATTCAAAGCAGACACGCAGTACCCATGCGCTTTTCCGGGCAAAAGTGCTTGGAAAAGCGCATGGAAACTGCGTGCATGTTTTCCAAAAGTTTCGGATTGTCTATAGTCGGCCGCTTACCCGCGGGCTCGATGGTTCGCTTCACTGATCAAATCAGAATCAAACCTTGCTGCATACATTAGCCGTCAAAAACTACCGCACGCTGCGCGACTTTGTGATTCCGCTGCAAGGGCTCAACGTGATTACCGGCCCCAACGGCAGCGGCAAATCCAACGTCTACAAATCGCTGCGCTTGCTTGCAGAAACCGCGCAGGGCGGCGTGGTGTCCGCGCTGGCGCGCGAAGGCGGGCTGCCTTCCACTCTGTGGGCCGGTCCGGAAACGATTTCTCGTGCGGTAAGGCAGGGTCAACACCCGGTGCAGGGCACCCGGCGCTCCAAGCCGGTAAGCCTTGGGCTGGGTTTTGCAGGCGAGGAGTTCAGCTATTCGATTGATTTGGGGCTGCCGGGCGCGAGCGCGCCATCCGCGTTTGAACTAGATCCACACATCAAAGCTGAATTCATTTGGGTAGGCCCTATCGCCCGGCCCGCTGCCATGATGGTGCAGCGCTACGGCGCGCTCGTGCAATGTAAGGATGCTGCTAGCCAATGGCGCATGTTGCACGACCGGATGCCGCACTCCGATAGCTTGATGACGCAGGTGGCCGACCCCGAGCGCGCGCCCGAGGTGTTGCGTGTGCGCGAGCAAATCCGTTCATGGCGCTTTTACGATCACTTTCGCACCGATGTGCAGGCGCCCGCGCGTTTGCGCCAGCTGGGCACCTATACGCCGGTGCTGGGCAATGAAGGCGCCGATCTGGCGGCTGCACTGCAGACCATCCGCGAGATTGGTGACCCGCAGGCCTTGGATGCGGCGGTGGATGATGCGTTTCCCGGCGCCAGGCTTGAGATTGACGCGGTTGACGGCTGGTTTGAGGTGCTGATGCATCAGCATGGGCTGCTGCGCCCGCTGCGCGCCGCAGAATTGTCAGACGGTACTTTGCGCTACGTGCTCTGGATTGCCGCGCTGCTCTCGCCACGGCCCCCACAATTGCTCGTGCTCAATGAGCCGGAAACAAGCCTGCATCCTGACCTGCTGCCCGCGCTCGGCCGCCTCATCGGCCAGGCCGCGCAGCGCTCGCAAGTGTTTGTGGTGTCGCACGCCAACCGCCTGATCGCCACACTGGAACAGCAGGGTTGCCAGTCACTGGTGTTAGAGAAGGACTTTGGCGAAACGCGGGTTTCTGAGGCAAGTGGTCTTGACCCACCCCGGTGGCATTGGATGGGCCGCTAGCAGTTCATCACCACATGATTGACGCAATATCCATGCGCTTTTTCAGGCGAAAATGGCTGAAAACCCGCATAGATATTGCGTACATGC
>JBJOQV010000130.1:0-10120 GCA_046049785.1 Pseudomonadota bacterium | reverse complement strand
AATCACCAAAGCTTAATTTAACTATCGAAATTAGATATTTAATTGTTTTCATCTATTCAATAGGCTATGGGTCTTATGCACAAACCCTATCAAGGCCCACAGGCCGCCTATTTGCGTGGTTTAGCACCGCTGGCGGACGCACGTACGCGCGTGGTGGTGCTGGGCAGCTTTCCGTCAGAAGCGTCGCTGGCCAGACAGCAGTACTACGGCCATCCGCGTAACCACTTCTGGTTTTTGGTGAGCTGTGTGCTCAATGAGCCGCTCGTGCAGTGGCCGTATGCACTGCGCTGTGAGCGTGTGCTCGCACGCGGCATTGGTATTTGGGACACGGTGGGCGTGTGTACACGCGAAGGCAGCCTTGACAGCGCGATTGAAGGCGCGCAGCCCAACGACCCGGCAGACCTGCTCATGATCGCGCCGCAGCTTGCGCGCGCATGCTTCAATGGCGGCTTTTCGCAATCGCTGAGGCAGGCTTGGGCAGCGCATGGTCTGCACACACATGCGCTGCCTTCTTCTTCACCGGCAAATGCGACGCACCCTTTTGACGTTAAGCTGGCAGCCTGGAAGGCGGCGCTTACCGAACCCTAAGAATCGAATCGACAATGCCGATCAGCGAAACGATCAAGCGGGCAGCCAAGCAAGCTGCCGGCCGCGTACGCAGCAGCTTCAAACCCAGCGCTGCCGATGCGCCCATCACACTGTCAGAAGAAGACGGCATGCGCTTTCTTCACTTTGGCAGCCCGTGGATTCAAGGTGCAATGCGCATCCGCCGGCCGTTTGATCTGGTGATCGAGTACACGCGCGACATGATGGCGTGGCAAGAGCTCATCAGCGAACCGCAGCACATCGTGCAGCTAGGCTTGGGCGCAGGCAGCTTGACCAAGTACTGCTACCGGCAGTTTCCAGCGGCACGCATCACGGCAGTAGAAATCAATCCAGCCGTGGTGATTTGCTGCCGGCAGTTTTTCAAGCTGCCGCCGGATGATGAACGCCTCAACGTGGTTGTGCAGGACGCAAGCGCATGGGTCAGCGCGCCAAAAAACCGCAAGAGCTGCGATGTGCTGCAAGTGGATTTGTATGATGCGCTCGCGCGCGGCCCGGTGCTCGATAGCGTGGAGTTTTACGCTGCGTGTCGCGGCGCGCTCACCAAGGACGGCGTGATGACAGTAAACGTGTTTGGCAACGGCGGCGGCTTTGAAGAAAGTTACAGCGCGATTGCGCAGGCGTTTGAAGGGCAATGCCACGCGCTGCCGCAAGTGGATGCCGGCAATCGCGTTGTGATTGCCATCAAGCGTTAGCAGCCTCGGGCTGCACCTGCCAATGCGCGGAGTCAAGCGAGCGCAGCACCTGCCTGGCATTCAAGCCGCGGATCGACACCGCGTTGTCGCTGGGGATTCCGCCCGAAATTTGCAGCGCCTGGTAGCGCAGGCAGCACACGCGCAAGAACGACGCAAAGTTGTCCACATTGCCGCGCAGCGCCTCGATTTCATCGTGCAGCGTGCATAGCAACTGGCTGACGTTCATGCCATCGCGCGCACCGATTTCTTCCAGTGTGCGCCAGAACATTTCTTCCAGCCGCACGCTGGTGACCGCGCCGTGTAAGCGAATTGACCGGGTCCGCTGCTCGTAGAGCGCAGGATCGGTACTGACAAAAATTTCACACATCGCCTGCTCCCGGTCAACACACTGCAATAGCGTTACGTTAGCTGTGCGTGATGCGCGTGCCAAGTACCGCTAGAAATTGCGCCATCCAGGCCGGGTGCGCAGGCCAGGCGGGAGAGGTGACAAACATGCCGTCTGTCACAGCCTGGTCAACGGGAATATCTGCATAGCTGGCACCCGCCAGGATCACTTCTGGCTTGCAGGCCGGGTAGGCCGAGATTTTCTTGCCGCGAATCACATCCGCTGCGGCAAGAATTTGGGCGCCATGGCACACCGCTGCAATTGGTTTGCCGGCCGAGGCAAAGTGCTTGACCATCGCAATCAGCTTGTCGTCCAGTCGCAGGTATTCCGGTGCGCGGCCGCCAGGAATCACCAGTGCGTCGTAGCTTTCTGGCTTGATGTCGGCAAACGTGGCATTGAGCGTGAAGTTATGGCCGCGCTTTTCGCTGTAGGTCTGGTCGCCTTCAAAGTCGTGGATCGATGTAGCGATGTGATCGCCGGCCTTCTTATTGGGGCACACGGCGTGTACGGTGTGGCCGACGGTGAGCAAAGTTTGGTAGGGCACCATGGTTTCATAGTCCTCGCCAAAATCACCCACCAGCATCAGAATTTTCTTGCCTGCCATGATTGTCTCCTTATGTGATTGAAGCGGCAGGCGAGTATTGCAGCTGCGCATTCGGCATTGGTATTAGGCTAGTACTACAGGGGGTTATATTTAAAACTTGAATTGATGCACGCAATATCCATGCGCCTTGCGGGCCAAAAATGCTCGAAAAGGCGCATGGATATTGCGTAGAGCATCTGTAGGGTCTGCTGCGCCGCACGCTGCGTTGCCAGTGCGAAAATAGCGCCGTGATCCCGCCGAGTTTTATCAATGATTTGCTCTCCCGCGTCGACGTTGTAGAAGTCGTCGGCCGCTACGTGCAGCTTAAAAAAGGCGGCGCAAACTTTATGGGGCTGTGTCCTTTTCACAATGAAAAGTCGCCCAGTTTCACGGTCAGCCCGACAAAGCAGTTCTATCACTGCTTTGGCTGCGGCGAGCACGGCACTGCCATTACCTTCCTGATGAATTATCAGGGCATGAGCTTCCCAGACGCGGTGGAAGACCTGGCGCGCAATGCCGGCATGGTGGTGCCGCAAGAGCGCACGATCGATCCGCAGGAAGCGCAGCGCCGCAAGGATGAACGCCTGGCGCTGACCGAGGTGCTGGCCAAGGCCGCGGTGTTTTACAAGAACGAGTTGCGCGGTGCGCCGCGCGCGGTGGAGTATTTGAAAAGGCGCGGTTTGTCGGGCGAAATTGCAGCGCGCTTTGGTCTGGGCTACGCGCCGGACGATTGGCAAAATCTGGCCAAAGCGTTTGAAAACTACGAGCGGCCCGAGCTTGCTGAAGCCGGTTTGGTCATTGCCAAAGAAGAAAACGACAAGCGCTACGACCGCTTTCGCGACCGCATCATGTTCCCGATCCGCAATATCAAGGGCGAGGTGATCGGCTTTGGCGGGCGCGTGATTGATCAAGGCGAGCCAAAGTATCTCAACTCGCCCGAAACACCGGTGTTCAATAAAGGCAGCGAGCTATATGGGCTGTTCGAGGCGCGGCAAAGCATCCGCGAACGCGGTTACGTGCTGGTGACCGAAGGCTACATGGATGTGGTGGCGCTGGCGCAGCTTGGCTTTCCCAACGCGGTGGCCACGCTGGGCACGGCCACCAGCGGCGTGCACGTGCAAAAGCTGCTGCGCCAGACCGACCATGTGGTCTATAGCTTTGACGGCGACGCCGCCGGCCGCCGCGCCGCATGGCGGGCTTTAGAAAGTGCGCTGCCCTTTGCGGCGGACGACAAGCGCATCAGCTTTTTGTTTTTGCCGGCCGAGCACGATCCAGACAGTTTTGTCCGCGAGCAGGGCGCCGCCGCATTTGAAGAGCAAATCAAGCAGGCGCTGCCACTGTCGGCGTTTTTGGTGCGCGAGTTGTCTGCA
This sequence comes from Pseudomonadota bacterium, assembly GCA_046049785.1. GTDB lineage: Bacteria > Pseudomonadota > Gammaproteobacteria > Burkholderiales > Burkholderiaceae_C > JBJOQV01. The sequence continues at coordinate 6,484 of JBJOQV010000130.1, read as the reverse complement.
CGCAACGATGTGAATTCTGCAGAAGGCCGCTCTGCCTTGCTGGCAGAGGCAAAACCGCTGTTGCAGCAATTGCCTGCCGGTGCGCTGCGGCTGCAGATCGTGCGGCTGCTTGCAGAAACCACCAAACTCAATCCCGCAGATGTAGAGCGCTTCTCCGGCCTAAATGCCTTGGAAACCCGCATGAATACTGCGTACTCTGGGTCTGGATATAAGCGTAGCAAGAGCTTCCCGCCGATCCGGCGGGTTGCGCCAATGTCCGCCGCGCGGCGGGTGGTGGACGTGCTGCTGCGCGAGCCCGAGCTGTACCGCGCCGTGCGCGACGATTTACTGGCGTGGAAAGACGAACTTCAGGTGCTGGACTCAGCTGCAGCAGAGGACCCCGCAGCGCCGGTTTTGGCCGATTTGATCAACTATGCGGAGCAGGGTGCAAGCGACGAACATGCGCCAATTGCGCTGAATAACATCTCAATTGCTGCCTACGCGCAGCAAAATGAAGCAATCGCTACTTATTTAGGCGAAGTGCTGCGGCCCGAGGCAGAAGGCACCAGTGATGCAGAAAGCCTCGCTGCGGCTTGCAAGGCGCTGCGTCGTACCCAACTACAAACCAAGGCGCAGCGTCTGGCCAGTGCTGGTGACATTGCTACCCTCAAGCTCGTGCGCCAGCGTTTGGCTGCGCTGGGCTAAAGAAACAAACGTTTCATTTTTTTGAGCGCTGGGGGTAATTGGAGCATTTGCTCGCACTCACTGCCCGCGTTTTGTGCCACTGAGGGTGCGAAAAGCCCCTAGTCCGTATAAAATGAAGAGTTTTTCTGCTGCGGTTTGTTCTTCTTGTGCGCCGGGTCAACCGGGCCGACGGATGGGCCGCTAGATAAGCAGAACCCACATTCCCTCGTATTGCAAGAGAAACCGATGGCCAAAGCCTCCGCTGCCAAGTCAAAACCCGTCAAGACCACCAAACCTGCCGCAAAACCCGCGAAAGCGGCCAAGCCAGCTTCTGTGCCGCCAGCAAAGGTCGCCAAATCAGCCGCCAAACCTGCCGTGAAAACAGCCGTTCCTGTGGCTGCTGCCAAAGCACCTGCAGCAAAACTACCTGCAGCAAAAGGCTTGCCCGCTGTTGCTGCCGCCCCGCTTGCTGCGCCAGGCGCAAAGCCGCGCGGCCGTCCCGGTCGTAAGCCCAAAAATCCGGTAGAAAACAATGATCTGGACAATGGCCTTTCCGCTGCCGCCGGCATTGACGACGAAGCCACGGGCGATGGCGACGAGATTGCCAAGATCGAAAAGGCTGAGAAGGCCGACAAACCTAAGACCAAGCGCCAGCGCGAGCGCCAGCTCATGCGCGAGTTTGCCGAGAAGCACGCCGGCACGCCTGAAGATCTGGAAACCAAGCGCAATAAGCTCAAGAGCCTGATCAAGCTGGGCAAGGACCGCGGCTACCTGACGTATGCCGAGGTGAATGATCATCTGCCCGATGACATGGTGGATGCGGAGCAGATCGAAGCGATCATCAGCACCTTCAATGACATGGGCATTGCGGTCTACGACCAGGCGCCCGACGCTGAAACGCTGCTGATGAATGACACCGCGCCGGTGGTTTCGTCAGACGACGATACCGAAGAAGAAGCAGAAGCCGCGCTGACCACGGTCGACAGCGAATTTGGCCGCACCACCGACCCGGTGCGCATGTACATGCGCGAGATGGGCCAGGTGGATCTGCTCACGCGCGAAGGCGAGATTGAGATCGCCAAGCGGATTGAGGAAGGCCAGAAGCACATGATCCAGGCGATCAGTGCGTGCCCGACCACGATCAATGAAATCCTCTCCGGCGCAGAAAAAATCCGCAAGGGCGAAATTCTGGTTTCGCAGATTGTCGATGGCCTGATTGATCCCAACGCCACCGACGACTTTAACCCCAGCGCCGAAGCCTTTGGCGAAGACGATGAAGACGACGAAGGCGGCGGCCTGTCTGCCAAGCAGCTTGAAGAGCTGAAAAACGGCGCGCTGGAAAAATTTGATCGCATCCAAAAGCGCTTTGACAAGATGCGCGCTGCGTTTGAAAAAGAAGGCCACAAGTCACAGGCATACCTCAAGCAGCAAGAGGGTATTTCTGGCGACCTGATGGAAATCCGCTTTACCGCCAAGATGGTGGAAAAGCTGTGCGACACGCTGCGCGGCCAGGTGGACGACATCCGTTCCTTAGAGCGTGGTTTGCTCTCCATCTGCGTGGACAAGTGCGGCATGCCGCGCGAGCACTTCATCAAAGTGTTCCCCGGCAACGAGACCAATTTGAAGTGGGCCGACAAGGAAGTGAAGGCCGGCAAAAACTACTCGATCACCATGGCGCGCAACCTGCCCGCCATTCACGAACTGCAGCAAAAGCTGATTGATCTGCAAATCCGTGTGGTGCTGCCGCTGTCTGAACTCAAAGAGATCAATAAGCAGATGGCAATGGGCGAGGCAAAAGCGCGCAAAGCCAAACGCGAGATGATTGAGGCCAACCTGCGCCTGGTGATCTCGATTGCCAAGAAGTACACCAACCGCGGCCTGCAGTTTCTGGATTTGATTCAGGAAGGCAACATTGGCCTGATGAAAGCGGTGGACAAGTTTGAATACCGCCGCGGCTATAAATTCTCCACGTATGCCACGTGGTGGATTCGCCAAGCCATCACGCGCAGCATTGCCGATCAGGCGCGCACCATCCGCATTCCGGTGCACATGATCGAGACCATCAACAAGATGAACCGCATCAGCCGGCAAATCTTGCAAGAGACCGGTATCGAGCCTGATCCCACGACGCTGGCGGCCAAGATGGACATGCCTGAGGACAAGATCCGCAAGATCCTCAAGATCGCCAAAGAGCCGATCAGCATGGAAACCCCGATCGGTGACGATGAAGACAGCCACCTGGGCGACTTTATCGAAGACACGCTCACGCTCGCGCCGTCAGACGCGGCTTTGCACAACAGCATGCACGAGGTGGTGAAAGAGGTACTGGACAGTCTCACGCCGCGCGAAGCCAAAGTGCTGCGCATGCGCTTTGGTGTGGAGATGAGCACCGACCACACGCTGGAAGAGGTGGGCAAACAGTTTGACGTGACGCGCGAGCGTATCCGCCAGATCGAAGCGAAAGCCTTGCGCAAGCTGCGCCACCCCAGCCGCAGCGACAAGCTCAAGAGCTTTTTGGAAGGGCAGTAGATTGCAAGGGCCCCTAGCTCATGCTTGGTTAGAGCAGCGGACTCATAATCCGTTGGTGCCGTGTTCGACTCACGGGGGGCCCACCAATTTCTTCGGCGGGTTCAACGAGTCCGCTGCTAAAGCTCGGCAAGAGCGGCGGACTGCTCGCCAGTCCACTGGACTGGCTCCCTCCCTTGGGCCGTATTCGACTCACGGGGGGCCTACCAAAAACGGCTTGCCCGCTGCTGTGCAAGCCCGCTTTAAGTCCCCTCTCCCGCAAGGGGAGAGGGGGTCAAGAAAGAACTACGCAATATCCATGCGCCTTTCCAGCCAAAAATGCCTCAAAACCCGCATGAATATTGCGTATTGCACTTAAAGCTGCACTGAAAATCACTGAAAGAATCGACGCCCAACGCTAATGTCTGAAGTCAACTTTGCCAGTTTCAACCTCGATCCCCGCATTCAGCGCGCGCTGGATGAAAAAGGTTACGTCACGCCTACGCCGATTCAGGCGCAGGCGATTCCGCATGTGCTCAAGGGCATTGATGTGATGGGCGCGGCGCAGACGGGTACGGGCAAGACCGCAGCGTTTACGCTGCCGATTTTGCAGCGCATGCTGCCGTATGAAACATCGAGCCCGTCGCCGGCGCGGCATCCGGTGCGTGCGCTGATGCTGGCGCCTACGCGTGAGCTGGCGGATCAAATCGCGGTGAACGTGGCGCAGTACGCCATGCATACGCAGCTTAAAAGCGCTTGCGTATTCGGCGGTGTGGACATGAAGCCGCAAACGGCGCTGCTGCGCGCAGGTGTGGAAATTTTGATCGCCACACCGGGCCGCTTGCTCGATCACATCGAAAGCAAAAACACCAATCTTTCCAACGTCAGCGTGCTGGTGCTGGACGAAGCCGACCGCATGCTGGACATGGGCTTTTTGCCCGACCTGCAGCGCATTGTGAACCTGTGCCCCAAGACGCGGCAGACGCTGCTGTTCTCGGCTACGTTCTCGCCCGAGATTCGCCGCTTGGCTGAGTCGTTCCAGCGCGATCCGGTCACGGTGGAAGTCGCGCGCCGCAATGCCACGGCGGACAACGTGACGCAGCAGGCCTACAGCGTCAAGTCAGATGACAAACGCACATTGCTGGTGGAACTGCTGCAGGCCGAAGAGCCGCGCCAGGTGCTGGTGTTTTCCAATAGCAAGCTTGAAACCGGCCGCCTCGCGCGCTTTTTGGTACGCGAAGGCTTCAAGGCCGATGCGATTCACGGCGACAAAAGCCAGAATGAACGCCTGGCCGCGCTGGCCGCGTTCAAGGCTGGCGAGTGCGAAGTGCTGGTCGCTACCGACGTGGCCGCGCGCGGGCTGGATATTGCCGAGCTACCCTGCGTGATCAACTTTGATGTGCCTTATAACGCAGAAGATTATGTGCACCGCATCGGCCGCACCGGCCGTGCCGGCGCCAGTGGCCGCACCATCATGCTGGTGAGCGATGATCAAACCCGTGCGATGGCGGACATTGAAAAGCTCATCAAGAGAAAATTTGAGTTGATCGACTGGGCGCCGCAATCCAGCAGCCCGGGGCGTGAGCGCCGCCGCCGCGAGCACGTCGATCATGACACGCGCACCGCCGTGCCGGTGGTGGGGCAGGCGTTTCGCCCCAGCATTGATCCATTCTTTTCCAAGCCGTATGAAGAAAAGCCGGTGGATGAGAGTGCCAACGGCGCAGCAGCCGCACCGGCGCCTGCGCGTAACAGCTGGCTCACGCGGCCTAAGCGGCCAGTGCCCGCATTGCTGGGTGGCGGTAAGTCGTAAAACGTTACGGCGATAGCGCAAAGCACTTTGCCCAGCGCGCGGTCGCTTCCTGCAAAAACTGCGGCACGTTTGCCGCGGTAAACGGCGCAAATCCCAGGTGTATCCATGCTGCCATAAGTTGCGGCAGCGGGTTTTGCATGTCAGCCGCGGGCGCGAGCGTTTGCTTGGATAGCTTGTCGCCGGCTTCATCCACCAGCACGGGTACATGCATGTAGCGTGGCGTTGGCAACCCTAGCAGCTGCCGCAAAAAAATCTGGCGGGCCGTGAGCGGATGCAAGTCCGCGCCGCGCACTATGTCGGTAATTCCAAGGGCTGCATCGTCCACCACGCTGGCCAAGTGGTAGCTGGCACTGCCATCCAAACGCGCCACGACAAAATCCCCGCACTCGCGTTCAAGATCCTGCGTACAAGCGCCTAGCCAGCGGTCTTCAAAGTGGATGTGCGTCTGACCCACACGCAAGCGCCAAGTGCGCGCGTTCGCGATGTGCTTGTTCGCTCTACATGTTCCGGGATAAACCGGCTCGCCGCTCGCGCCAAACGGTGGACTCAGTGCGGCGATGCTGGCGCGCGAGCACAGACACGGGAACACCTGCTGCATCGCCTGCAAAGCCCGCAGCGCGTCGCCATGCGCTGCATGATTGTTGCTCTGAAGCATCACTTCACCATCGTGAAATAGCCCGAATGCATCAAGTTGTCGCAAGATCAACTGCGCATATTCAGGCCGGCAGCGTTCGGTATCAATGTCTTCAATTCGCACAAACCACAGACCACAATGTGCTCTTGCGTCAAGCCAACTTGCCAGAGCGGCAACAATTGAGCCTAAATGCAGCGGGCCAGTTGACGATGGTGCAAACCGGCCAGCGTATTGCAGCGATTTTTTGGGTGCAGATGCGCGGCTGCTCATGTTCAAACAGTCCAATCCAATCCGTTATTGCCCTATATGCGTGATCACGTCCTGCTGTGCGCGGCGCCACTTGCTTGCTAACCTGCGGGTGGAAGAAAACGATGCTCAAGTCCCTGCGCAGTCTACCCAACACTACACGCGCCGTGCGCGGTAACGCCGCTCGCTCTTCAAGCATGCGCGCGATTGAGTTCGACCTGTTCAAAGACAGCTGGCGCGGGTCGATTTATGGCTGCGCGGTGTCACTGATCGCGCTTGTGCCGCTGGTGTTCCTTGCCAATCAACTGACCTCGCCGCTGCAATGGGCGATGGTGGCAGGCGTTGCGCTTGCCGTGGTCGTTCGCACCGCGCTGTGGGCCTCGCTGCAGGAGCAGAAATTCAGCGAGCGGTCGTATGGCGCGTGGACACGCACCTTCGTGCTATTGGCGCTTGCAGAAGGCCTGTGCTGGGGCGCGCTGTTCGCTTATACCCCGATCAGCGCTTCTACCTATCCGCTGCTCGGCGCTGGCTTGGCGATTGGGCTGATCGGAATGGCGGTAATTTCTTTAGTGAAGTTGTGTGTTGTGTTGTTTGCTTTCTGTATATCTTTTGTTGTCTTGTTGTTG
>JBJOQV010000129.1:0-4015 GCA_046049785.1 Pseudomonadota bacterium | reverse complement strand
CAACTGGCCGGGCTTTATGGAAACGGTGGGCAACATCGCCGGGCCGCTGTTGGCGTATGAGGTGCTGACGGCGTTCTTTTTGGAGGCCACATTCCTGGGCATCATGCTGTTTGGTTTTCAGCGTGTGAGCAACCGCGTGCACACAGCGGCCACGGTGCTGGTGGCGGTGGGCACGTCGCTTTCAGCCTTTTGGATTTTGGTCCTGAATAGCTGGATGCAAACGCCGGTGGGCTTTGAGATGATCGATGGCAAAGCGCATGCCACGGATTGGTTGGCCATCGTCTTCAACCCGTCGTTTCCCTACCGCTTCACGCACATGATGCTTGCGAGCGGCCTGACTGCGGCGTTTTTGGTGGCGGGCGTATCGGCCTACCGCTGGCTGCGCGGCGACCGCGTGCCGGCGGTGATGGCGGCGCTGAAAACCGGTGTGTATGCCGCTGCGCTGTTGATTCCGCTGCAGATTCTTGCGGGGCATTCGCATGGCGCCAATACGCATGAGCATCAACCTGCCAAGCTGGCGGCGATGGAAGGTGTGTGGCAAACCACGCAGCAGGCGCCGCTGGTGCTGTTTGCCTGGCCCAATAAAGAAACCAAGACCAATGATTTTGCGATTCAAATCCCCGGCATGGCGAGCTGGATTGTGACGGGCGACATCAATGCGGAAATCAAAGGCCTGAATGAATTTGAAGGTAAACATCCACCCGTAGCGCCAGTGTTCTGGGGCTTTCGCATCATGGTGGGCGTGGGCGTGCTGATGTTGCTGGCAAGCTGGCTGGGCGCGTGGCAACTGCGCCGCAGCGGCGAGCCTAAAGCGTGGCTGGCGCGCGGTCTGGTGCTGATGACCTTTGCCGGCTGGGTGGCCACCGTGGCCGGTTGGTACGTGACTGAGATCGGCCGCCAGCCGTATCTGGTCTACGGTGTGTTGACCACGGCGCAGGCGGCATCGCAGGTGCCAGCAGGCATGATCGCTTCCACGCTCGCGATGTATTTAACGGTGTATGCGGCGCTGATCATTATGTATATCAGCGTGGTGTTTTACATGGCAAGGAAGGCCGGTGCTCTGCCTTCCTTGCCTTCGGCAGCAATACGCACTCCCTCCCCCGGCCCCTCCCTACAAGCGGGAGGGGAGTAGAAATGGTGCATCCACTCAACACCTTCAATGATTGGCTGCCGGTGATCTTCGCGGCGGTGATGGGGCTGGCGATTCTGGCCTATGTGGTGCTGGACGGTTACGACCTGGGCGTGGGTATTCTGATGCGCGGGCAGCCGGATGCTGAGCAAGACATCATGATCGGCTCGATCGGCCCGTTTTGGGACGCGAATGAAACTTGGCTGGTGCTGGGCATTGGTATCTTGCTCACCGCATTTCCGCTCGCGCATGGCGTGATTTTGACGGCGCTGTATCTGCCCGTGGCGCTGATGTTGTTTGGCCTGATCCTGCGCGGCGTGGCCTTTGACTTTCGCGCCAAGGCCAATGCAGATCACAAGCATGCGTGGAACCTCACTTTCTGGGCCGGCTCGCTCATCGCCACGTTGGCACAGGGCTACATGCTGGGCGCGTACATCGTCGGCTTTGAAAAAACCTGGGCCGCGCTGGCCTTTGGCGTGTTGATCGCGCCCGGCCTGGTGGCGGGCTACGCGCTCCTGGGCGCGAGCTGGTTGCTGATGAAGACCGAAGGCGCGTTGCAGCGCAAAGCCGCCAAGTGGGCGCGCAAAAGTTTGTGGTGGACCGCCGGCGGCGTGGCCGTGGTGTCGGTGGCCACGCCCTGGGCCAGCCCGGAGATTTTTGATAAATGGTTCAGCCTGCCGTATGTGGTGCTGCTCGCACCAATTCCGCTTGCTACGCTGGTGCTATTCATCGTGACAGACCGCGTGCTGCGCCTGCTGCCGATGGAAAAAGACCGCCTGTGCTGGCTGCCCTTTGCCACTAGCATCGCGATTTTTGTGCTCGCGTTTTTCGGGCTGGCGTACAGCTTGTTTCCGTACCTGGTGGTGGAGCGCATCACCATCTGGGATGCTGCTAGCGCTCCTGAATCGCTCAAAATTATTTTGGCTGGCGCTCTCGTGGTGCTGCCCATGATCATTGGCTACACCGTGTTTGTGTACAAGATTTTTCATGGCAAGGCGACGGCGCTGCGGTATGACTGAGCGTGGCGAAGGCGCGTGATGGCCGCTTCTTTTTACGCAGAGTGATCAAATACGTGAGTGGTTTTACCGCGTCTACGCAATATCCATGCGCTTTTTCAGCCATTTTTGCCTCAAAAAGCTCATGAATATTGCGTACTCTACTTCTGATTTTCAGAGATAAGCGTCGCCTTTGCCGCCACAATCGTCTCACGCACCGTGGGGTAGGCCAGTGCAAAGCGCAGCTCTTTCTTCAACCGCGTATTCACCAGCCGCCGGCTCTCCCGCATAAAACTCCACAGCATCGGTGACACGGCAGCTTTGAGTTCATCAGTGGGCAGGCGCGGCGCACGGGGCAGGGCAAAGGCATCGGCCACGGCGTCGAAGTAATCACCCATTTTCATCTGCGAATCGTCGCTGGCGTTGTAGGTGCGGCTGGCGCGGCTGCGAAACAGCGCGGCCATGCAGATGCGCGCGAGATCGTCGGCGTGGATGTGGTTGGTGTACACATCTTGCTCTGCCATCAGCGCGGGCGTTCCGGCCTTCAAGCGCTCAATTGGCAGGCTGGTGGCTGCGTAAATGCCTGGCGCGCGCAGGATCGCTGCACGCAAACCACTTTTGCCAGCTTGACGGACTAAGTACTCAGCCGCTACACGGCGTTTGGCGCGGTCTGATTCTGGGTTGACGGGGCGCGATTCGCTCACCCATGCGCCGCCGCAGTCGCCGTACACGCCGCTGGTGCTCACATAGGCCAAGCGCTTGCTGCCTGGAGTTGCGCGCCACACAGCAAGAAAGCGTTTGAGCCTCGGGTCGCCCGCACCCTGATTCGGTGGCGGCGCAAGGTAGATCGCCCAATCCGCCAGTGCAGCGATGTTTTTACGGCCTGCGCGCGGTTGGCGGCGCGCATCCAAATCCAGTGCAACGGCCCGCGCGCCCGCGGCGCGCACGTCACGCGACGCAACGCGATTGGTACCGATTAAAGCGAGCCTAGCGTGTGCCTGCGCCACAATCCGCAGCCCCACGTTGCCACAGCCTACAATCAGCACTCTGGTGCGCCGAAACTGGCGCGGCAAACTACCTTGGCGTTTTTTCACTTGAAAATTGTATGAGCTTTACCGTTACCGTTCGCCCGTCCAATAAAACATTCCCCTGCGAAGAAGGCCAGAGCGTGCTGGAAGCGGCGCAAAAGGCCGGCATCATTCTGCCCTATGGCTGTAAAAACGGCGCGTGTGGATCGTGCAAGGGCAAGATTTTGAGCGGCCACGCGACGCACGGGCCGCATCAGGCGAGCCTGCTGCCGCCCGCAGAACTGGCCGCCGGCGCGGCGCTGTTTTGCTGCGCGCATCCGCATGGCGATTTGGAAATCGAGGCGCGCGTAGTCAGCATGGCCGGCGATATCGTGCCGCGCAAAATGCCGGTGCGCATTGCTGCAATCGAGCGTGTGGCCGACGATGTGATCGTGCTCAAGCTGCAGTTGCCCGCCAATGAAAAGCTGCAGTTTTTTGCCGGCCAGTATCTGGAATTTTTGATGAAAGACGGCAAACGCCGCAGCTATTCCATGGCCAACGCGCCGCACGTGCCAGGGCCGGTAGAGTTGCACATCCGCCACATGCCCGGCGGGCTGTTTACCGATCAACTCTTTGGTACTGTACAGCCAGCGCTGAAAGAGCGCGACATTCTGCGCATTGAAGTGCCGCTGGGCACCTTCTTTTTGCGCGAAGATACCAATAAACCTATCGTGCTGCTGGCCAGTGGCACCGGCTTTGCGCCGATCAAGGCGATTGCCGAACATATCTTCTTCAAGAACATCCACCAGCAGCGCAAGGTCACACTCTACTGGGGTTGCCGCGCCAAAAAGGATTTGTACTTGCATGATCTGCCGCAGCAGTGG
>JBJOQV010000128.1:0-3906 GCA_046049785.1 Pseudomonadota bacterium | reverse complement strand
ATCGCACCTACGTGCCAGAGCTGCGCGATGATTTTGCCACCTTCTCTATGCACGGCGTCGGTGACCAAGCGCCAGCCTGCCTCTTGCTGCGCGCTGTAGATGCCGGGCGTGCCCACATAGCCTTTGCCCTGCGGCATGATCTGCGTGGCTTCGCTCACGATCAGCCCGGCGCTGGCGCGCTGCGCGTAGTAAGTGGCGTTGAGTTGACGCGGCGCATCGCTGCCGGGCATGGCGCGGCAACGCGTGAGCGGTGCCATGAAGATGCGGTTGGCGCAGTCGATGGCGCCGATACGGACGGGTTCAAACAAGCTTGGCATAAAGTTGGAGTTTGATTTAGTTTTGGGCAGCAAATTAGAAGTGACTACGCAATATCCATGCGCTTTTCCAAGCATTTTTGCCTGAAAAAGCTCATGGATATTGCGCAGGGGCTATTGGAAAACTTGGCTCGCGCAAATGTTAACGCGTATCATCGCAGCAAATCTTTGCTGAAGGCGCTTGCATGACGCTACTCATACTCGGACTCGTCATTTTTCTAGGCGCGCACTCGGTGCGTATTTTTGCAGAGGGTTGGCGCGCGGGTTTCATCGCACGCCGTGGCGAAATGGCTTACAAAGGCTTGTACACAGTCATGTCGCTCATCGGGCTGGTGCTGCTGGTGTGGGGCTATGGCGCAGCGCGCGCCACCCCGATTGATGTGTGGTCACCACCGCGCGGCATGAATCACGCCGCTGCCCTGCTCACACTGATCGCCTTTGTTTTCCTTGTTGCCGCCTATGTGCCGGGCAATGCAATCAAGGCCAAGCTCAAACACCCCATGGTTCTGAGCGTTAAAGTCTGGGCGTTTGCGCATTTGATTTCCAACGGCCGTCTGGCCGATATTGTGTTGTTTGGCGCGTTCCTGCTCTGGGCTGTATTGAGCTTTCGCGCCGCGCGCGGGCGCGACTGGGCGCTAAACACTGTTTATCCGCCGGGCCGCGCCGGCCCCACCGTGACCACGGTGATCGTTGGCTTAGCGCTGTGGGCCGTGTTTGCCATGTGGGCACACGCGTGGTTGATCGGCGTCGCGCCGCTGGGCCGCTGAACGCTGCCACATGCTGCGCGATATCCTGATCTACCTGTGCGCCGCGGTAATTGCGGTGCCCCTGTTCAAACGGCTTGGGCTGGGCGCTGTGCTGGGCTACCTTGTGGCCGGCATCTTGATCGGCCCGTCGGTGCTCAAGCTGATCGACGATCCAGAATCCGTGCTGCGCATTGCCGAATTTGGCGTAGTGCTGCTGCTTTTTTTGGTCGGGCTGGAGCTCAACCCCAAGAAATTGTGGGACATGCGCGTCTCCATCTTTGGCATGGGTGCGATGCAGGTATTTCTCACTGCTGCGGCAGTGGCTGGCGCGCTGCTGCTGTGGGGGCTGGACTGGAAGACGGCGCTGGTGATTGGCATCGCCGCGCTGCAAAGCTCCACCAGCGTGGCGCTCGCAATCATGAGCGAGCGTAACCTCATGCCCACACCCGGCGGCAAGAGCGCGCTATCGGTTGCGCTGTTTCAAGACATCATGGTGATTCCGATTTTGCTGCTGCTGGCGGCCATCGCACCGGCAAAGACGGATGCGGGTCACGCGCCATTCAACATCTGGCTGGGCATTGCACTGATCGCTGGCTTTGTCGTGATCGCGCGTTTTGCCATGCGGCCGCTGCTGCGTTATATCGCTGGCACCGGACTGAAAGAAGTCTTTATCGCCTTTGCGCTGCTGCTGGTGCTGGGTTCTGCAGTGGCGGCGGAAAGCGTGGGGTTTTCCATGGCGCTGGGCACGTTCCTGGCCGGCGTGCTGCTGGCCGAAAGTGAGTACCGCCACGAGTTGAACCTGGATATTGAGCCGTTCAAAGGCCTGCTGCTCGGCCTGTTCTTTATCGCGGTGGGCATGAGCGTGCAGCTCAACCTGTTCGTGGAAAAGCCGCTTTTGGTGCTGGGCGGCGCACTCGCGCTGGTGCTGCTCAAAATGCTGGTGCTCTGGCTCACCGCCATCACTTTCAAGCTGTGTGGGCAAGACAGTTTGGTGTTTGCGATTTTGCTGTCACAGGTGGGGGAGTTTGCGTTTGTGATCATCACCGCGTCGCAAGGCAACGGACTGCTGCCCAAGCCGACAGCAGACATCCTGAACGCAATTGTGGCGGCATCGATTTTCACCACACCGTTCTTGTTCATGGCCTACAGCAAATTTATTGTGCCCCGCGTGAACCGCGCCGTAAACCGTGAAGCAGATTTGATTGAAGAACGCAATGCCGTCATCGTCGCAGGCTTTGGCCGCGTGGGTCAGGTACTGGCGCGCTTGCTGCAGGCGCGCGGCCATACGGTGACTTTGATTGATCACGATCCGAATCAGATCGATCTGGTGCGGCGCTTCGGGTTCAAGGCCTACTACGGCGACGTATCGCGGCTGGACGTGCTTGAGGCCGCAGGTATTCACGAGACCAAGCTACTGATCCTGGCCACCGACGACATGGATGCCACGCGCGAGACGGCCAAACTCGTCAAAGAGCGTTACCCCAGCGTGAAGATGCTCGCGCGCGTGCGCAACCGCACCGATGCGTTTGACATGGTGGAGATGGGTATTGATTTTGAGCGCGAGACCTTTCGCAGCGCGGTGCGGCTGGGCGAAAAGGCTTTGATTTCGCTGGGTGAGCCGCACCATCAGGCGGCGCGCGCAGCGCACGCCTTCATTGAGCACGATGAGAAAATGTTGATCAAAGGCGCCGCGGCGCGCAACGATCAAAAGCAGCTCATCGATCTAGCCAACCGTGGCCGCGCCGATCTGGCCGCGCTGCTCACGGGTGAGCAATCAGAAGCGGCCACCGCCGACGCGCCTGAACCGAAGCAGCAGGCTGCCGCGCAGTAAACTTGATTTTGATGAATTCAAACGCATATGGCATTTCATGATTGACATTACCGTAGAAAATTTTGAGCAAGAAGTCGTGGCCGCGTCTTCGCAAACGCCGGTGTTGATCGACTTCTGGGCTGAGTGGTGTGGGCCGTGCAAAGCGCTCGGCCCGATTTTGGAAAAGCTGGAGAAGCACTACGGCGGCGCGTTTACGCTTGCCAAGGTCGATACCGAAGCGCAGCAAGAACTGGCGGCGGCATTTCAGATTCGCAGCATCCCCACTTGTGTGTTGTTTAAAGACGGCAAGCCGGTGGATGGTTTTCAAGGCGCGTTGCCGGAAGGCCAGCTCAAACAGTTTTTGGACAAGCATCTGCCCAAACCACAAGAGCTTGAACTGGCCGCGGCGCGCAAGGCCAGGCTGGAAGGCGATAAAGACACTGCACTGCGTAAACTCAAGGCCGCGCTGGCGCTGGACCCAGGTTTTGATGAAGCGCGCTTTGATCTAATTGAGCTGCACCTGGATGCCGCTGACACGGATGCTGCCAAGCTAGAGGCGGCAAAGATCGCCCCCAAAAACCATATCGATCCGCGCTGGCAAGCCATCGATGCGCGCCTGCACGCCGCTAAAAAAGCGCTGCAGTTGCCTGGTGTGGACAAGCTGCAGGCAGCGATTGAAAAGAACCCAAAAGATTTGCAAGCGCGGCTTGATCTGGCCGAAGCGTTCATCAGCGTGCAGGCCTATGAAGAAGCGCTGGAGCAATTGCTTGAAATCGTCAAGACCGACAAGCTGTTTGGCGAGGGCATTGGCCGCAAAAAGATGGTGGACGTGTTCAACATGGCCAGCAGCCAGCCGGAGATGATAGGCAAGTGGAGACGGGCGCTGTCTGCGGCGCTAAACTAAACCGCAACCTATTCAAGATACCCAGGCGAGCCCGGTTGCAGCAATGCGCCGGGCTTTTTGCTGGACGACCTAGACACCATGCACATAGAGAATGAAATACGGCTTGACTTCAAGGACGTGCTGATCCGCCCC
>JBJOQV010000127.1:0-3131 GCA_046049785.1 Pseudomonadota bacterium | reverse complement strand
GGTGCGGCGGCGCGTGGGCAATGGCGGTGCGGATATCGGTGAGCGCTTGGTCAAGCGTTTGATTGGGCAGCGCGTACATCAAGTCCATGTTGAAGTTGCCCACGGTGCGCTTGGCAATTTCTATCGCAGCATGCGCCTCGTCACTGCCGTGGATGCGGCCCAGCGCCTTGAGCTTGGCATCGTCAAAGCTTTGGATACCCAGCGAGATACGGTTAATGCCACTTGCCGCATACGCCGCAAAGCGCTCTGCTTCCATCGTGCCGGGATTGGCTTCCAGCGTGATTTCTGCGTCCGCTTCCAGCAACAGGCGCGCGCGGATGCCGGCGAGCAGTTTGTCGATGGCCGCGGCAGAAAACAAACTCGGCGTGCCGCCACCGATAAACACCGCGTGCACGCGCCGGCCCCACACCTGCGGCAGCACGCTTTCCAAATCGGTGAGCAGCGCGTCCACATACGCGTCGTCGTTTAACTCGCCTTTGAGTTCATGCGAATTGAAATCGCAGTACGGGCACTTTTTCACGCACCAGGGCGTGTGCACGTACAGCGTAAGCGGCGGCAGCGCGGTGAAGGCGATGCTGCTTTCGCGGATGAGTTCGATGGTTTTCACGTCAGTTCGTTATAACAATGCGCAGTATTCATGCGCATTCTGAGGCATTTTTGGCTGAAAAGGCGCATGAATGGTGCGCGCTGCTACTTTAGGATTACTGTCATTCCGAGCAAAGCGAGGAATCTCGTGCCACGCATACAGAGATACCTCGCTGCGCTCGGAATGACAAAGACTTTCTTTACCCGTCACAAATCGCCCAACTGCCCCATCAACTGCTGCATCGCTTTGCCACGATGACTCACTTGATTCTTCAGTTCGGCAGACATTTCTGCCGCGCCAAGTTGCTGCACCGGATCGAAAAACAGCGGGTCGTAGCCAAAGCCGCCGGTGCCGCGCGGCGCATGCAGAATTTCGCCATGCCACATGCCTTGCGCAATGATGGGCTGCGGGTCATTGGCATGGCGCAGCAACACCACGCAAGAGAAAAAATGTGCGCGCCGGTCGGTGATGTTCTGCATATTTTTCAGAAGCAGCGCGTTGTTGTTGGCGTCGCTCTTGGGCAGGCCGGCGTACAGGGCCGAGATCACGCCCGGCGCGCCGTTCAGCGCCGGCACGACAATGCCGGAATCATCCGCAATTGCGGGCAACCCCGTCGCCACTGCAGCAAAGCGCGCTTTGGCAAGCGCATTTTCCACAAACGTCGCGTGCGGCTCTTCTGCCTCGCCCGCGTCAAATTCGCTTTGACTTTGCACCTGCCAGCCCAACGGCGCCAGCAGCGCATGCATCTCTGCGAGTTTTTTAGCGTTGTTGCTCGCCAAGACGATGTTACGTGTCATTTTTGCGCGTCATTTTTTGTTGTCGGCAAGCGCGTGGCCTTGCAGTTGCAGCAGCTCCATAATGCCAGCGGTGGCCATCTCCAGCAGCGCGTCGAGCTGCGTGCGCGAGAACGGTGCGCCCTCGGCAGTGCCCTGCACTTCGATGATGGAGCCGTCTGCGGTCATCACCACATTCATATCCGCATCGCAGCCAGAATCTTCTTCATATTCCAAATCCAGCCGCGCCTGCCCGTTGACCAAACCCACGGAAATTGCTGCCACCGCGCCGGTGAGCGGCGTGTGCTCAAGCTTGCCTTCACGCATCAGCCAGCTCACGGCGTCTACCAGCGCCACATAGCTGCCGGTGATGGCGGCTGTGCGCGTGCCGCCATCGGCCTGCAGCACGTCGCAGTCCAGATGAATAGTGCGCTCGCCCAGCTTGGACAGATCAATCACCGCGCGCAGACTGCGGCCAATCAGGCGTTGAATCTCCTGCGTGCGGCCGCTTTGCTTGCCGCGCGCCGCCTCGCGGTCGCTGCGGGTGTGGGTGGAACGCGGCAGCATGCCGTACTCTGCCGTGACCCAACCCTCGCCGCTGCCCTTTTTGTGCGGCGGCACTTTTTCCAGCACGCTGGCGTTGCACAGCACGTGGGTGTCACCAAACTTGATCAGCACCGAACCTTCGGCGTGGCGGGTGAAGTTGCGGATGATCGACACCGGGCGCAGCGCCGCTGCCGCGCGGCCTTCGCGCCGCTCTATCGTTGTAGACATAGTGGAAAGCCTGAACAGGAAAGCCGCAAGCTTACTGCGTACAGACAAGACAGCCCCGCGGCTGCGGGGCGTTGGCGCTAGATTTTCACTTTGGAATCGGCACGCTTGATGGCGTGCTGAATCTCCGCCACCGCGGCATCCAGCTCTTTGTCGGTCAGGTGCGGCATGGCATTGGCGTCTTGCGACACCTGCACGGTGGATTCAAACGATGCGCCCTGCATCAGCGCGGTAGAAACAGAACCGGCTTCCGGCCGGCGCGACTCGCCCAGCCACTGCACGGCCAGTGCGGTGGCGTTATCAGACTTGGGGCCGGCCTGGGCCAGCGCGGCTTCCAGCAAATCCGGCACCGCCCGGGCAACCGGATGATTAGCCAGCTGCGTTGAAATCAGCCCGTCCGGCAGCGAGGACCATACGCCATCGGTGCACAGAAAAATATGGTCGCCCGATTTAAGCAGCAGCGGCGTGCTGTGCTCCACCAGCGGATCGGCCGGTGAACCCAGGCAGTTGAAGACCTTGCTGCGGTCGGGGTGGCGCTCTGCGTCCGCGCCGATCGAAATGCCGCGGTCTACCAGCGCATTGAGCTTGGAATGATCGCGCGTCTTGGCCAGCATGGCATGCTCGCGGAACACGTACAGGCGTGAATCGCCCGCATGCACCCAAAAAGCGGTGTCGTGCTGAATGATGCAGGCCACCGCGGTGGTGCGCGGCGTTTCCGGCAGGCCGTCTACGCGCGACTTGGCGTGCAGCGCCTGGTGCACCTCTAAAAACGCGTCTTCAAGAAACGTGGGCGGATTGCGCAGGATTGGCGTGGCTTCGCGCTGAAAGCGCGCGGTGATCATCTCCAGCGTCAGTTGCGAGGCAATCTCGCCGCCGTGATGGCCGCCCATGCCGTCGCAAATCACCAGCAGCAGCGCATCGCGCGTGAAGCTGTAGCCCATGCGGTCTTCGTTGAGCTTGCGGCCGCCTTTGCGGGAGTCCTGGAAGATGGAAAAGCGCAT
>JBJOQV010000126.1:0-7012 GCA_046049785.1 Pseudomonadota bacterium | reverse complement strand
AGGGCGGGCAGGGTATGTTCCACAGGAGGTTCCTCTTGGTTGTTTGTTGACGAATCAGGGAATTGGCGCTTAATCGTAGCGGATCGGCGTGAATGGCTGATGTCCTACAAGCCGCCGTGCGATTGCGCCACCATGAAATACAGCATGGGGATTGACAGCATCGTGTTCAAGCGCGATGTCAGCATCGCCATGCGCGCGGCCTTGGTTTTTTCTTCCGGCGCCACGGTGACGATACCCAGGGCTTTTTTCTGGTTGGGCCAAATAATGAACCAGACATTAAAAGCCATGATCAGCGCCAGCCACATGCCCACGCCAATGCCGCGAAAACCCTCTTGCAGCGCCAGGGCTTTGCCGATGTAGCCCATGCCGCCGGCCAGCAGGATGCCGGTGATCACCGTGGCCAGCGCCGACCAGCGAAACCAGAACAGCGCCGCCGGGGCAATCACTTTGCTGATGGCGGGCTTTTGCTCGTCCGGGATTTTGGGCATGGAGGGAATCTGCACAAAATTGAAGTAATACAGCAGCCCCACCCACATGACGGCAAACAGCACATGCGTCCAGCGAAACGCAAACAGCAGCCAGCCTTGCGAGGCAATGTTGTTAAAGCTGCCCACCAGCGCAAACAGAATGATCAGCAGCACAAAACCTGCAGCGACAGTGCGGCCGAGTGATTGAAAGATAAAGCCCATTGCAAACTCTCCGTGGGTAGTGTGCGGGTGAACGCAGCGTGGCATTGCGTGCGCGGATGATGTGCGCACGATAGCGCAGCTCACGCCCAAACCCGACAGAACCAGCCCGGTTCGTAGGGGCTTTACGCAATATCCATGCGGTTTCTGGGCCTCTTTTGCTTGAAAACCCGCATTAATAAAGCGGATTGCATACTGGCTTCTGGTCTTGCGGATCCCGACGTTGCTTCATGACGTTGCTTCAATTACGCGCAGCGCATCACTGCGGCATCGCGCGTGTGGTGTATGGAGCATGTGCAGCACGCGGGCAGATAATCGCGGTGCATCACAGCGTGTTTTTCATTGGGAGATTGCCATGCCACATCATCAGCTTGCAAAAATCGTGGGGCCGGACGCGCTCGTACAGGCGCAGGGCGGCTTGGCGCCTGACCAGTTCAAGTTTCGCGTGCTCACAGAAGGCGATTCATGGTTCTCCATGGCCGATCTGCCGCTGACCGTGCTCTCGCCCAGCCAATTGCGCGCGCTGAAGTTTCCGGGCGACGCGCTGGTGGTGAACTGCGCGCAGCCCGGCGATGAGCTGCGCAACATGGTCAGGTGGAGCGCCAGCGCGGCGTTTCGCGATCTGCTGCAGTCGGGCATCGGGTCCGGCCCTGAATTGATTCTGCTTTCCGGCGGCGGCAATGATTTGATCAACGCCGCAGATGAATTGATTCTGCCGTTTGCGCAGGTGGGCGCGGGCCGCGCGCCGGCCGATTACGTGGATGCCGTCAAGATGCGCCGTTTTATCGACGAGTACATCAAGCCAAGCTTTCGCACCATCGTGCAGTGGCGGGATGCGCCGGGCAGCGCCAGCCGCGGCAAACCTATTGTGGTGCACACCTACGACTATTCCATGCCGCGCCATGCGCCCGCCGCTGTGCTGCTTGGCACTGCTGGGCCGTGGCTCTTTCCGGTCATGCAGCGCAAGGGCATCCCATCCGCCCAGCGTCTGGCGCTGTCCAGGCTTTTGCTCGACCAGTTGGCCGATGCAATCCTGCAGCTGCGTGATGGGGAGGCGCTACCGAACTTTCACGTGGTGGACACGCGCGGTGTGCTTGCGCCGGCTCAGGCCGATCCGCAAGTGCCTTCAGACGATTGGATCAACGAAATCCACGCGTCTGAAAGCGGCTACCAAAAGCTGTATGCGCAGCGCTGGCAGCCGGTGCTGGATGCGCTGCTCACCTAAGTTTTACTTGCTCTTGCTGGTTTCGGGCTTGGCGGCGGGCTTTGCATCGACAATGCCGCCGATCTTCATGCCCGGCTTGATGCGGCGCTGCGCGAACCAGCCCAGATTCATTTCCAGCGCGTAGGCTGCCGGCTTCTTGGCACAGTGACTGTCGAGCTTCTGCGGCTGCATGTCTTCGATGTTGATGATGGTCGCATCCTCGGCGATAAACGCGACCGACAGCGGAATCAGCGTGTTTTTCATCCACATGCAGTGCCCGGCCGGCTGGTCAAACACAAACAGCATGCCGTCGTTGACACCCATCTTCTCGCGGAACATCAGCCCGCGCTGGCGGTGCTCGTTGTTGGCGGCAACTTCGGCCTTGATCAAATGCATGCCCGCATTGAGCTGTGTCATCGGCAAGGCCGGCGCGTTTTGGCCACGCGCGGGCGCGGCGAGCAATGCCGCGATGGCACTCAGAATGGCAATGAAAGCAACTGCCCTGGATTTCATCAAACTCGCCTCGTGTACAAAGAAACTGACGCAACTTTAACAACGCGAATGCCGCAATTGGCGCAGACAACAAAAAAGGCAGGTTTCCCCGCCTTTTTTGACAAACAGCGTCTGGCCCAATTGGCCAGCAGAAGAATTACTTCTTCTCAGCCATTTCTTTCTTGGCTTTTTTAGCTTTTTTCTTGGCTGCTTTCTTTTCCATTTTCTTTTCAGCAGCAGCAGCAGGCTTGGCTTCTGCAGCTTTAGCAGCAGGAGCAGCGGCCGGAGCTGCAGGAGCAGCGGCTTGAGCGAAAACAGCGCCTGCGAACAGGGTAGCAACCAGAGCGGTGATCAGTTTGGACATGAGAGTTCCCTCAAAAAAGATAGTTAGTTAACTAGACCGAGTTTCTCCGCCTTGGTTTTTCAACCGGTGATGCTAGGAAACGGGCGGTCAGGTCTGGTAACGGGCGGGTTTTCCCCGTGGTTGACACGCAATCCATGCTGCGATGCAAAATAACCAAGTGCAACGGTAGGAAATTAGCTGCGGATGCGCGTGGACAAAGGCTTTGCAAGACATGAAAAAGCCCGGCAGTGCCGGGCTTGGGTTGGCAGATGCCAGCAAAAAAATTAGCTGGCCGCCGAAATATTGGACGCCTGCTTACCTTTGGGACCTTGATTTACCTCGAACGAGACCTTTTGGCCTTCTTTAAGGGTCTTGAAACCGCCCATCTGAATGGCGGAGTAGTGCGCGAAAACATCTTCTCCCCCGCCGTCTGGTGTGATGAACCCAAAACCTTTGCTGTCGTTAAACCACTTCACCGTGCCCGTGGCCATATTGCCTCCATGTGTTGGCCTTAAATCAAACCGGGACTGCGGGCGTAAACCTTAGCTTCGCTTTAAGACTTCGCTGCTCCCAAGACCTACTTCCCCTAATACCCGAACCTATGCCGTTACCGCAAACCGGGCCTGCCAGCACGTAAGGCGCCGTGAACGAAAAACTGCACCGCATGATTTTTGGGCAGCGGCCTAAAAGCGTCAAGCGGCGGCGATGCTGCTGCGCACACTGCGGTTTTTGCCGCGCCGCGCGCGATGCCGCCCGCAGGGGCTCGACGGCTTTTGCAATGCCGCTAGAATCAGATGCAAAGGCTGTCCGCGCTGCAACGCACCAGATATTTGTCTGGCGCAAATGGCCGGGCACGCTGCGGGCTTGCATTACGGATAGCGAAAGAGTCGGGCGGTTTGCGCATGCAGTGGGTCAATATGAGTTCGGGCAATCAGGACGGAAATCAAGACGGCTCGATCGGCACCGTCATCGAGCAGGCGCCGGCCAAGACCAAGCCGCCGCCGATGTTTCAGGTGGTTTTGCTCAATGACGATTACACGCCGATGGAGTTTGTGGTGGGCGTGCTGCAGCGTTTCTTTGGCAAGGGGCGCGAGCAAGCGACCCAGATTATGTTGAAAGTGCATCGCGAGGGCAAAGGCGTGTGTGGCATTTATCCCCACGATATCGCCGCCAGCAAGGTCGATCAGGTAGCGGAGTATGCCAAGCAGCACCAGCATCCGTTACAGTGCATCATGGAAGAGGTCTAAGCGGCCGTGGCGCCCGGCTGACAAAGCGCAAAAAGCGCAGCAGCGAAGTGCCGGTTTATGGCCTAGTATTTGCATAGAGTGCCCATATCTGTACCGTAGTTTGAATTGCCAGGAGCCGTAATGATTGCGCAGGAACTTGAAATCAGTCTGCATTCCGCCTTTGTAGAGGCGCGCGCGGCCCGGCATGAGTTCATCACTGTTGAACATCTGCTGCTTGCCTTGCTGGACAATCCCACCGCGGCCGAGGTGCTGAAAGCCTGCGCCGCCAACATCGAAGATCTGCGTAAGCAACTGTCGAACTTCATCCGTGACAACACGCCGGTGATTCCCGGCAATGATGAAGCCGATACGCAGCCTACGCTGGGCTTTCAGCGCGTGATCCAGCGCGCCATCATGCATGTGCAAAGCACCGGCAACGGCAAAAAAGAGGTCACCGGCGCCAATGTGATGGTGGCAATTTTTGGCGAGAAAGACTCGCATGCGGTGTATTTTCTGCATCAGCAAGGGATTACCCGGCTGGATGTGGTGAATTTCATCAGCCATGGCATCTCCAAGAGCCCGCAGGAAGAATCCGCCGGCGCCAAGAAATCTGACGAAGAGGGCGCCGAGCAAAATGAAAAGCAGGCCAGCCCGCTTGACCAGTACACCCAGAATCTGAACAAAGCCGCCGCCGAGGGCAAGATTGATCCGCTGATCGGCCGCGAGCATGAAGTTGAGCGCGTGATTCAAGTGCTGTGCCGCCGTCGCAAGAACAACCCGCTGCTGGTGGGCGAGGCAGGTGTGGGCAAGACCGCGATTGCCGAGGGCTTGGCTTGGCGCGTGATCAAGAAAGACGTGCCGGACATTCTGAACGACATGACGGTGTACTCGCTGGACATGGGCGCGCTGCTGGCCGGCACCAAGTACCGCGGCGATTTTGAACAGCGCTTGAAGGCCGTGCTCAAGCAGCTCAAGGAGCAAAAAGGCGCGGTACTGTTTATCGATGAAATTCATACGCTGATTGGTGCGGGCGCCGCGAGCGGCGGCACGCTGGATGCGAGCAATCTGCTCAAACCTGCGCTGTCCTCCGGCGCGCTCAAATGTATTGGCGCGACAACCTATACCGAGTACCGCGGCATTTTTGAAAAAGATCATGCGCTGTCACGCCGCTTCCAGAAAATCGATGTCAACGAGCCCAGCATCGCCGAAACCATCGAAATTCTGCGCGGCCTGAAAAGCCGGTTTGAAGAACATCACAGCGTCAAGTACAGCAAAGAAGCGATTTCCACCGCTGCTGAACTTTCGGCTAAATACATCAACGACCGTCATCTGCCCGATAAAGCCATTGACGTGATCGATGAAGCCGGTGCAGCGCAGCGCATTTTGCCGGCCAGCAAGCGCAAGAAAACCATTGGCAAAGGCGAGATTGAAGACATCATCTCCAAGATCGCGCGCATTCCGCCGGCCTCCGTGTCCAGCGATGACCGCAGCAAGCTCGCCACGCTTGACCGTGATCTGAAAGCCACTGTATTCGGGCAAGATCCCGCGATCGATGCGCTGGCCGCCGCGATCAAGATGGCGCGCTCCGGTCTGGGCAAACCAGACAAACCCATTGGCAGCTTCTTATTCTCCGGCCCCACCGGCGTAGGCAAGACCGAGGTTGCCAAACAGCTCGCGTTTATTCTGGGTATTGAGCTGGTGCGCTTTGACATGTCGGAATACATGGAGCGCCATGCGGTGAGCCGCCTGATTGGCGCGCCGCCCGGCTATGTGGGCTTTGACCAGGGCGGTTTGATGACCGAAGCCATCGCCAAAAAACCGCATTGCGTGCTGCTGCTAGATGAGATTGAAAAAGCCCATCCGGACATTTTCAATGTGCTTCTGCAGGTGATGGACCACGGCACGCTGACCGACAACAACGGCCGCAAAGCGGATTTCCGCAACGTCATTATCATCATGACGACCAACGCGGGCGCTGAAGCGATGAACAAGAGCACCATCGGCTTTACCACCAAGCGCGAGCAGGGTGACGAGATGGCCGACATCAAGCGCTTGTTTACGCCCGAGTTCCGCAACCGGCTTGACGCAACCATCAGCTTCCGTGCGCTGGATGAGCAAATCATCATGCGCGTGGTGGACAAGTTCCTGATGGCGCTGGAAGACCAGCTCCATGCCAAGAAAGTGGACGCCATCTTCACCGACAAGCTGCGTGCCTATCTGGCCAAGAAAGGCTTCGATCCGCTGATGGGCGCCCGGCCGATGCAGCGCCTGATCCAGGACACCATCCGCCGCGCCTTGGCTGACGAGCTGCTGTTTGGCAAGCTCGTCAATGGCGGCAAGGTAACGGTGGATATGGACGAGGCAGACAAAGTCACGCTGAGCTTTGACGAATCCGCGCCGCCGGCCGCGCCGCAGCCGGATGCGGAAGACACAGCAACGATCGAATAAGTATTTTCCTGCGAAGCACCGCAGCAAACACAGCGCCGCACTTGCGGCGCTTTTTCTTTGCACGCACAATCGCAGATATTGCGATTCGCGTAAACCTGCGCTTGCGCGAGACACGGCTAAACGTCGAGTTTGCAGCCGCCCATCAAAATAGACTTACCGGGAGACCTTTGTGTTTAAAACATCGTTTGCCATCGCGCTGCTCGGCATTGGCTTTGCCGCTTCGGCCCAAACCACACCTGCACCGGCACCCGCCGCCGCACCAGCAGTTACACCAGTACCCACCACCACTAGCGCGGCGTATTTGGCCGCCAATTGCGCCAACTGTCACGGCTCCAAAGGCCAGGCGGTCGGCGGCATGCCGTCGCTGGCGGGTCAGAGCCGCGACTACCTGGTCAAGCAGATGCAGGATTTTCGCGACGGCAAACGGCCAGCGACCATCATGCATCAGCTTTCCAAGGGCTATACCGATGAGCAGATCGCGCTGATGGCCGATTTCTTCTCCAAACAAAAAGCCAATTAAGGGAGCGCACCATGAGCAAAACCAATATTTCCCGCCGCGGCGTGCTCAAGGCGCTGGGCGCCACTGGCGCGCTATCTGCCCTGGGCGCATGCG